>DASZYN010000211.1:0-2041 GCA_035545435.1 Acidobacteriaceae bacterium
GCGTTCGCGTTCGTTGAGCCGTTCTTCTTTATCGGCTACCTGATTTCGATTGCGGTCTTCGGCTTGTACCAGGCCATCTTCATGGCGAATGCCGGCGGCGCATGGGACAACGCGAAGAAAGTCGTCGAGGTCGATCTGAAACAAAAAGGGACGCCGCTGCACGATGCAACCGTGGTGGGAGACACGGTGGGCGATCCGTTCAAAGACACCTCGTCGGTGGCGATGAATCCGGTCATCAAGTTCACCACCCTGTTTGGACTGCTGGCAGTCGAGCTTGCAGTGACACTCAGTCACGAAAATCCGCACCTCGCCATTGGCCTGGCGATTGCCTTCTTCGTGGTATCGATGTTCTTCGTTCGGAAATCGTTCTATGGGATGAGGATCGGCTCCGACGCAGGGAAATGACCTCTGTTCGTGGATCGAAAAAGACGCCGCCTGGGAACGGGCGGCGTTTTTGTTCGCGCGCGATTCCACCCAAACCGCACCACTCGCTGCGGCCAATCCCTGTGAACTGCGGCCTGTGCTCTGTCCTTGATACCCTCAAATCATGATCAAGGGCCTCACTTTCATTCACCCGGTACACTCGGCGGCTCATTTTGATGAGCTGGTGAGCTTCTTTTCCGCGCTGGGTTTTGAGCCGGGACGCGGCTGGGACGAGTCTCCCCGCAAGGAGGGCGCAGCCAGCAAAGGCCGACCCTTTCTCGCGCCTCTGGGCAATCTCGAGTTCATCGACGGCACGCTTCCCACGCTCACCACCGACCTGCTGGTTGAAGTCACTTCGCTCGACGCCGTCCACCAGGTGGCCGGCCACTGGCTCGAGACGCACGCCGGCGCCGACGCCGCAAAGACCCGCATCACCTCCATCGAAAACACGCACTGGAAGTCGCGCCTCTTCACCGTGCAGCCGGTCCCGGGCTTCTCCGTCGCATTTTGGGAGTGCCAGGAACCGGTCGCGGGCAAGCCCATTGCGCTTGAGGGCGATCTCAGCGCGCACGAAATGAGCTTCGCGATTGTCGTGGCGCGCTGGAACGCGGTCATCACCGACCGTCTGCTGCAGGGCGCGCTCGATTGCCTGCTGCGCAGCGGCGCGCACCGCGATCGCATCGAGGTCGCGCGCGTACCGGGCTCCTGGGAAATTCCCTCCGCCGCTCGCCAGCTGGCCCAGACCCATCGCTTCGATGCGATCATCACTCTCGGTTGCCTCATCCGTGGCGAAACCGCGCACTACGAAGCCATCTACAACGAGGTCGCGCGCGGTATCGGCCAGTCGCAGCAGGACACCGGCGTCCCGCACGCCTTCGGCGTCCTCACCTGCGAGACGCTGGAACAGGCACTCGATCGCGCCGGCCTCAAAAGCGGCAATAAGGGATTCGAGGCGGCAGCGGCGGCCATCGAGATGGCCTCGCTGCACACAAAGATCGTCGCAACACCTGGGGAGCCGCGAGCATGACGCTGGTCGGCAAGCGCCGCAAATCCCGTGAGCTCGCGATGCAGATGCTCTTTCAGGCCGACGTGGGCCGCCAGACTCCGGACGAGGTGCGCAAAACCTTCTGGCATGCGCGGGAAGAGGTCGATGAGAGCGCGCGGGGTTTCGCCGAAGACCTGTTTCGGGTGGCCACGGCGCGCGCCACCGAAATCGACGCGATTCTCGAGCAGTATTCGAAGAACTGGCGCATCCAGCGCATGTCCGCGGTCGATCGCAATCTGTTGCGCATGGCAGTGGCCGAGCTGCTCGGGTTTCCGGGCACCCCGGCGCCCATCGTGATCGACGAAGCGCTGGAAATCGCTCGCCGCTATTCGGCGCCTGAATCCATCGACTTTCTCAACGGCATGCTCGACACCATCGCCAGGAGCCGCCTGTGAAGAGCTGGGCGGGGGAAGGCCGCAGGAGTGTCCTGAACCCATGAAGCTCTTCGCCTGGCTGCTGGAAGTCTTCATCAACACCTTCGGCATCACGCGCCCGCGCCCCGAGCAGGAGCGCACCGCTCAGCTGGTGATTGGCGGCTTCCTGCTGGCTTTCATCCTCTTCGCGATCGCCGTC
>DASZYN010000212.1:0-8641 GCA_035545435.1 Acidobacteriaceae bacterium
GACGTGGACGGTGCGGTCGAGGACTTCGACCAGGTTGCCGCCGGTCTCACGCTGCACCACGATGGCTGTAACCAGAACACGAAGGTCGGGCGACGGCATGCGATCGATGAGCTGCATGAGGGCGTCGCGCATGGGAAGGCCAAAGTTCTGCTGGCGGAAGACCTCTGCAAATTCGGAACCGGCCGGCTCCGGCGCGCCCTGCGCCATGATTTCGATGGCTGCGGCGGTGGAGTGCCCGGCACGAAGAGAGCGGGCCATCATATCGATGGCATGGGGCAGAGCCTTGTCGAACGCGCTGAGGCGGCGATAGCGGAGAAAGGCAACGCGCGCCCAGGGCAATGTGGCGCACCCTCCGGCAGCGGCTAACTCGACCCCAAGGATGGGTGCAAAAAACATGGTGATGAGGAAGCCGATGGCAGCAGCGGCCGCAGTCTGCACCAGCAGCGCGGAGGCGGTGGTATCAAGGGCCGCCTGCGAGATCCACTTCTGCAGCGAGGCCATCGACACATATTTGCTGAGGGACGTGCCGATCCAGTCCCAGCGGCTGCTGGCGGTCTTGCGCAGCAGTTCGCTGGCTTCGAGCGAAGCAGTCGAGACCCCGGCCACCTTGTCGGCCGTGACGGCGGCCAGACGAGCCTGAAGCGTCTTGTCGACCTTCGTGGGAGCCGTGGCGAAGCTGACCACCGCGAAGGTGAACAGCAGGACGGCGCAGAAGCTGGTTGCGATGAGAATCATGACCGATGGCCCCTCACACTTCCATCGAATGGTCGACGAGGCCGGCGGGAATCGGAATGCCCGCTGCCTTCAGGCGTTCGGTAAATTTGGGAACGATGCCGGTGGAACGGAAGCGTCCTTTGACTTTGCCCGTGTCGCTGACGCCTTCTTTTTCGAAGACGAAGATGTCCTGCATGCTGATGACGTCACTGTAGGCGCCGGTCAGCTCGGAGACGTGCGTGATACGGCGGGTACCGTCGCTCATACGCGCCGCCTGCACGATGATGTGGATGGCGGAGGCGATCTGAAGACGAATGGCTTTCTCGGGCAGACGGATGTCGCCCATCATGCACATGGTTTCCAGACGCGACAGCGCGTCTCGCGGTGTATTGGCGTGAACCGTGGTGAGCGATCCGTCGTGGCCGGTATTCATGGCCTGCAGCATGTCCATCGCCTCTTCGCCGCGGCACTCACCGAGGACGATCCGATCGGGACGCATACGGAGGGCGTTGATGACCAGCTCGCGCTGCCGGATCGCGCCCTTGCCTTCAACGTTCGGCGGACGCGTCTCGAGCCGGACGACGTGATCCTGGCGCAGCTGCAGTTCGGCCGAGTCTTCAATCGTGACGATGCGCTCTTTCTCAGAAATGAAGCTGGAGAGAGCGTTCAGCAGTGTGGTCTTGCCGGAGCCCGTACCACCGGCGATGACAATGTTCATCCGTGCCTGAACGGCGGCGCGCAGCATATCCAGCATCGGGTTGGTGAGCGCTTTGTTCTGGACCAGCTTCTCCGACGTCAGCGGGTTGGAACCGAAACGGCGGATGGAGAGGATGGGGCCGTCAATGGCCAGCGGGGGAATGATGGCGTTGACGCGGGAGCCGTCCTTCAGACGGGCGTCGACCATCGGCGTCGATTCGTCAACCCGGCGTCCGACAGCGGAAACGATCTTGTCGATGACCTGGAGCAGATGGCGATTGTCGCGGAACGAAACGCTGGTGCGGCTCAGCTGGCCGCGCCGTTCCACATAGACGGCGTTGAACGTATTGACCAGGATGTCGCTGATGGTGTCGTCCTTCAGCAACTGCTCGAGGGGACCGAGCCCAAAGACCTCGTCGAGGACTTCCTGAGCAACGCGATCACGCTCGGAGGAGCTGAGCGGAACACCCTGCTCGCCGATGATCTGCTGGATCAGGGCAAAGAGCTGCTGCTGGCCGGCCCGGGTTTCCTGGGCTTCGCCCAGTTTCTCCAGATCCAGGCGGTTGATCAGCTCGGCGTGGACCGCAGACTTGAGTTCCTGCTGTTCTTTTTCCCGCAGGGGACGGGCGCCGGGCGTGGTGCTGCGGAGTCCGGGGCCGTTGGTACGGAGAGTATTCGCATCAGGACGTGACTGCGTGAGATTGAGCGTGAGATCGCTCATCGCTATTCAGTCCTTTTCTGACCAAACAAGGCAAACCCTTTTTTGGCCGGTTGGGCTTTCGGGGTCTCGTCTCCAGTGAGAATGGAGGTCCAGCGGGAGAACTGCGTGGAGATCTCCGACTTCTTGTCGGGCCCAATCGGCTCGCCAACGTTAATCGCTCGCTGGCATTCGGTGTAGGCATTGCAGAGCCGGACTTCGACCGGGACGCGGATGGCCTTCTCGATCTGTTCGACCGCGATGGCGCCGTGGGAGGAGTAGCGGTTGATGATGACGTGCAGGCGTGCGGAAGTGGATTCGTTGCGGCTGAGGCCGTCAATATAACGGGAGAGGTCGCGGATAGCGCCGATGTCGGGCGTGGCAACGATATAGATCTGATCGGATCGATCCATGACCGCGAGGGAAACTTCTTCAAGGCTGGTTTCGCAGTCCAGCAGGATGTAGTCGTATTCGCCGCGCAGAAATTCCAGTGTGCGCTCCAGAGCGTCGGGATCGACCATGCGCGACAGGTCATGGGTTTCCGGAGACGAGAGCACCTCCAGACCACTGGAATGCCGGGCGATAAAGCCGCGCAGCAGCGTGGAATCAAGGCGGTTGACGTTGCGAATCAGCTCGTCGAAGTGATAACGCGTGCCATCGAGGCCGAGGTACAGGCAAACATGGCCAAACTCGGGGTGGTTATCGATGAGCAGGACTTTCTTGTTCTTCTGCCGGACGAGGTAGTAAGCGAGGGTGACGGCGACGGTGGTCGTACCCACGCCGCCTTTGGCTCCAAAGAAAGAGATGATGTGCCCGGTGGAACGCGTGCGCCCGGTATTGGCTGACCACTGGCGCTCCTGGCGATCGAAAAGGTCGCCCAGCTCGCGGCTGTCGAGGGGATTGCGGAGAACCTCATTGCAGCCGGCACGCATCGCGGCCAGCAGCAGCTCCGGTTCTGTCTGGCTCGACAGGGCGGCTGCAAAGAATTTCCCGAAGAAGAGATGTTGCAGGTAGCTGGCGGTTTCTGCAGCGCCCTGGGCATCGCGGTCGAAATCGATGATCGCGATGACAAGGTCGGCGTTTTTCGCATCGGCGGAGATTGCGGGACGGCGAACGGAAGAAACGTATTCGTCGAAATCGTCGTGCGATAAGGACCAGCGGTGCTGGGAGGCGGACTGAACGATCTTATCGGTCAGTTCGCGCTCCAGACCAACGGTCAGCAGAGCAACCGAGAGGTTCGAATTAGATGCCGTCTGGCTCATCTGGGTGAGTGTCCTTTTTCTTAGTCGTGTACCGGCACGTCTTCAGGCCTCGGGTTCGGCTGGGGCTGCGGAGGCGGCGTCTTCGGCACGATTTCTTTGTCGAACTTCGGATTGTTGATGAACGGAACGACCATCTTCGGCTGCGTTACGGTCGCGGCCGGATCCTGGGCGAGCGGATCGATCACCGTGGGCGTGACGATAATGGCCAGCTCGGTGACGGAATGGTTGGTGGACCTCGACTGGAACAGCTTGCCGAGGATCGGAATATCGCCGATGCCAGGAACCTTTTCCAGCTGATCGATGGTGCGGTTGTCGAGCAGGCCGGAGATCACGAAGCTCTGTCCGCTGTGCAGTTCCACGCGCGTGTCGGCGCGGCGGGTGGAAATTGCCGGCAGCGTGTAACCGCCGAGGACAACGGCGTTGGAATAGTCGAGCGCACTGACCTCGGGAACGATCTTCATGTTGATCGTGCCGTCCGCGTTGACCGTCGGGGTAAAGTCAACCTTTACGCCGTAGTCGCGGAACACGACCGTGACGGTATTGACGCCGCCCAGACCCGGTTCGATCAGCGGATAGGGAAACGATCCGCCGGCGAGGAACGATGCCTTCTCGCCGCTGACGGTGGTAATCGTGGGTTCGGCGAGGATCTGGAGGATCTGTTTGTTCGCCAGTGCCTGCATCGCGGCGCCGATGCCGAGGCTCTTGTTGTAGTAGAAGAGGTTGAGCAGGTTGCTCAGCTCGAGCAGGGAAGAGACCGAAGCCCCGGCGGATTGGGTGGTGCTGCCGGCTGTGGACGTGGTGGTGGTGCTGTTGGCGGCGGTCACGGAGCCGAACTGCGACGTCGTGGTGTTAAAGGTGTGGGAGCCGTTGTTGCCAAAGAAGTTGAACCCAAGCTGCATGGCGCGGGAACGATCGATTTCGACCACGCGCACCTTGAGCTTCACCTGGGGAATGTGGGGCGTCGCCACGACCAGTGAATTCGCGACATCCTTTGAATACAGGCTGGCGAGTTTGAAGGCAGCATCGCTGGTGGCGGTGCTGTTCACGGACCCGGCGAGAGTGACTTCGGCGCCGTGACCCTCCGCCCTGATGTTTTCCGACGGGAACGCATCTTTGATGGCCTTGTTCAGACCGGTCACGTCGAGATCGGAATTGACCAGATACGAGTGCGAGGCTCCGCCCTCGTCCCAGAGCACGACGCTGGCTACTCCCGGGGTTTTGGCCGTGATCACAATCTGACGCGGGCTGGAGGTGAAGGAATCCAGCACATCCGGGTTGCTGACATAGATCCGGCGAATGCGATTGTCGGTGTTGACGAACATGGAGCGGCCGACCAGCAGGTGGAGAGGTTCGCCAACCACCTGAGCGCTGGTGCTCATGTCTCCGACAAACGGGGCAGGAGCAGCAACCGCAAGGGCATGGTTCTGGGCTCCGGCGCCGGAACAGGCGGCGGACAGTGCAGCCACGAGCAGAGCCGGGGAAAAAGATCGAATTGTGAGCATTCTGCGAATCATGGTTGGCCTCAGTAGAAACTCGCCGTGGAGCGCTTATCGCCCATCATGGTTTCGACAACCCAGGGTTTCGGAGCCGGATGACTGGCAGCTCTGGGCCGCGGCTCACCCTGTTCCGGTTTGGTGGTTGGCAGGTTCGCCAGTTGCGCCAGGTTGACCGGAGGAGCGCTGGACTGTTTGTGGTCCCCGCCATTACGCAGCACGAAGTGAATCGTGCCTTTCTCGCTGGCCAGAGTGGCTTTTTCAGCAGCTTCGGGGGCCAGCAGCAGGGTGACGACATCGACGGAAATCGGTTTCCCGGAGGGATCAGGCTGAACCTGATGGCCGGCGGCGAGGACTTCGACATCCTGAAGCACGGTCGCGGTGACCGGCTGCGGATGCTCCTGGTCGGTGTAGGTGACGATGACGTCCACATGCGTGCCGGGCATCAGGAAGCCGGCAACGCCGACCACTTCGTCCGAACGCAGCGCGATGGCGCGCATGCCGCTGGGAATTCGTCCCGTCAGACCGAGACCCGATCCTTTTGGAGCGAGCTGACGGTCAACGATCGGCTGGCCGGGGGACAGGGCATACAGAACGGCTCGGCCGACGACGTCGTCAACCTTCACAAAGCTGCCGTCCAGAGGATGGTCCTTTGGCCAGTTGATCATGTTGACGTCTTCGCGGCGAAGGATTTCGCCGGGATCGAGGGCGCGGGCAGCAGCCACATACTGGTTCGGCGGCTGGACAACCGTGCGGGAGGCATGTGCAACCCGGCGGCTGAGCCAGAACGTAAAGAGGCCGGAGATCACCAGGGCTACGACAAGGGCAAGCATCATGCGGCGGGCCATATCAGGTCACCTTTGGAACGCCGTGAGGAACAGCGTCGTCGCCGTGCCCGCGGCAACAGCCAGGGCATAGGGAAGACGCAGTGTCCTCGCATTCGCGAGATTGAGTTGAGGGTGAGGGGTAAGACCTTCGAAACGATGGTGCAGAGCAACAGCTCCCACGTTTCGAACGGTTTCCCGGAGACGGCCGCGCCACACTGCGAGACCGACAGCCATCACACCGCCGGCGAGCGCGGTGAGGATCAGCAGCCAGGGGACCAGAGGCATCCCGGCAATGGCTGCGACCGCGGTGATCAGCTTCACGTCACCGGCGCCCATCCCGCCTGACAGCCAGAAAATGAGGAAGAGCACACCGCAGATGAGCCCGGCGAGGGCGGCGAGAGCCATTTGTCTCCAGCCACCGAGAACCAGGTGCAGCAGGAGACCGAGAAGGATTCCGGGCAGGGTGATGAAGTTTGGAATCCGGCGGCTGCGGACGTCAAAGACAGATCCGGCCAGAGCACAACCCAGCGCGACAGCCGGACACAGCCACTCGGTAAGATGGTTCGCCATGCGATGACCCCAGATGCGCTGTCCGCCTGATCGGCGAGCAGAGCAGGAACTTGATCCGCGCCCCGAAACCCGGTGAGGCTATCCGGTGCGGCGGATGCAGATCGTGGAAGGAGCGAGCGATGTGGAGGGAAGAACGTCGTGGGGCACTAGCTCCGCGGTCGTTAGCCGGCACATCGCGCCGCGGCATCCCGGCCTGGTTCCGCGAGGGAAGTTCGCCAGGAAATCCGCGCGATGCTGCGTCGTCCTTCGGTTCGTTTCCGGGCGTGCAGGCCGTTGTTGCATGCCTGAGCCGGGAAAGGGTTGGAGATGAACAACCAGACCAGCGTCATTACGGTTCGGAATCTTGCCGCAGAGGTCGGGTGGTCGCGACCGGAGGCGGGTGAGCCTGGTCGCGACCGGATCCTGCAGAGCGGTCAGGCCGTAGGAGCTTGGGAGAGCGGGCCTGCGCCGTACCACCAACCAGAGACCGGCAAAACAAAAACCGTCAGGACATCAGTGTTGGTTACAGGCTGTTGCCGATGGTGTTGAACTCAGTTGCGATCTTGGTGCTGAGGGAGCCCATCGCGACGATGGCGCCCAGAGCGATGAGGGCCGCGATCAGCGCGTACTCGATCAGGTCCTGACCGGACTCATCGTTCATCAGGTTCTTGAAAAGCTGTTTCATTACCGTTCTCCTTGTGGTGTGGCGGCGAGGCTTTCCATGCTGGACCCCGTACCGCGCTGTGTTGATGGTGATTGTTGTCACATTGCTCCGGATAACCGCTCCATCGCAATGCCATTTAAGTGTTACCCTTTGCTACTTTGGTCAAAAACTATGGTGATGAGCTTCGTTAACTTCAAGGGTTTCAAGTACTACATCGGACGGTACTGCGGTTTTGCTGAGCACCGTCTGCAGGGACGTCAGAGGCTGTTGCCGATGGTATTGAACTCAGTTGCAATTTTGGTGCTCAGACCCCTCATGGCGGCGATCGCCGCAACCGCAATCAGAGCTGCGATCAGGGCGTATTCGATCAGATCCTGCCCGGATTCGTCGTGCAGCAAACTTTTCAGGAGCGTTAAAGACCGGTCCATCCTTCCCCCTTGCTTCGCAGGGTCTGGCGCCCTGCGGCGACGAGCCTGCTGTTTTGCAATCGTTGTTGTCATCTTGCGATGGAGTACCCGCGCCAGCAATGCTCAGGAAGTGTTACCAATTGCTACTTTCGGTGTTACGGTCGCTCCAAATGTGGACGCCTGGCGGGGAACGGGGCATGGAACCAGGGTCGTACACGTGAATCACCGCTGCCGCCCTGCTCTCAGATCTTTTTGGCGATCTGCTTGTAGTCCTTCGTGAGCTTCTTGCCGAAATTGTGCATCGCGAAGACCGCCGCCAGTGCGATCAACGCGGCCAGCAGGACGTACTCGATGAGGCCGGCGGCGGTTTCATCGTTCAGGAGCGTTTCGAAAGTGGTTCGAGTCATGATCATGGGTTCCTCTGTCGGGCCGGGAATCGCTGATGCCCGTGCCCGGTGGACCCGGAGGCGGAGCAGATCAGGGCGTCCACGCTAATGAACCCGCAGCAGGAAAATCATCCCTCATCGGTACCACGGGTCCGTCCTTCTTTTGGGGCAGACCGGCCATCGCCGCGGAGTGAAATCCTGACACTTCCCGGAGGGAACGAAGGGCCTGCGGCACTCGAGCCGTAACGCAGGGGGGACAGGGAACTGCGGTAACTGCGATTCCATTTTGGAACCGAGCAGCTGCGAACAAAGTTCCGATGAAGTGTTGCAAATCGATGCAAATTGCCCTCGGAATTACTGGGGTGAGTAATTTGTGTGACTTACCGAGAGGGAATTTGGTACCACGAAGTAGCCATTGAGTCTCCTGCTCGCTGCACTAATCTTTAGTGAAGAAAATTCCCCTGTTCAATGCGCGGGAGCGGCGCACGGTTTCGCCAGACGCGGCTACCGGTGTGCCGGGAACGAAGCTGATTTTCTTCAGGAGTTACGAGCGCGGATGAACCCCATGACAACGATCCGGAACGAGGACACGGGATTTCGAGCCCGGCTGCAGCGCTCGATCCAACTGGCCGGGAAAAGAGCCTCTGCTCGGCTCCGGCCCTGCGGCCAGGGCGAAGAAGGTTCGACCATCGCCGAAATGGCGCTGGTCCTTCCCGTCCTTCTGGCGGTTCTCACCGGCGTGTTCTCGTTTGGCATCGCACTGAATCAGTACCTGGTCCTGACCAATGCCGTGAACAATGCGGCGCGCGCCTTCGCGATGAGCGCCCAGAACGATGCCAGCCCCTCGATGCTGGGCAGCGGCGATCCCTGCAAATACGCGGCTCAGAGCATTCATGACTCCGCTACGAACATGAATACCGCGAACATCACTTACACGATCACTTAC
>DASZYN010000213.1:0-11404 GCA_035545435.1 Acidobacteriaceae bacterium
TTCCTGTTGATGTTTTGAGCGAAAAGGATTCCGCTGCTTGCTGTGGGGTGAACCTGGCCCTTTCCCAGCTGTGGTCTGTTTCTTTTCTTCCGGCCTGTGCTCAGGTGTGAGGCAGTTTGTTTTTTCCTGGCGTGTGCACAGCTGTGATGTGGTTCGGTTTTTCCGGAATGGTCCCCGGGGGGCGGGGCGACCCTCGTCCGATCGAAAGCAAAACGCCACTCCGAAGAGTGGCGTTTTTGCGGAAGGCGAAAACCGCCTTCAGGAGGCTTTCTTCTTCTGCTCGGTATCGGTGCGATAGTAGTTGCCCATCGAGCCGTAAATCTGGACCGGACTTTCGCGGTCGGACGGGCGGAGCGTGGTGGTTCCAGCCGAGTACTCGAGGCGGACGCGGCCATGGTTGCGTTCCACAATGGCTTCGGCAAGAGAGGAACGCGCGCCAGCGTTGATGGTGATGACGGCGCCGCCGCGGCCGAGTTCGCCGCTCAAACCGCGCGCCTGCTCGGGGCTGAGGCCCATGCCGGTGAACGAGGATTCGAAGGCCGGCTCGGACCAGGTCTGTTCGAGACCGAGGGTGGCTTCACCAGTACCGAACTTCTGATTGCCAGTGGCAGCGGAATTGCGGTTCTTTGCCGTTTGCGCCGTGCTGCTGCTCCAGTTGCGATGGAGCTGTTCGAGCCAGGGCGCGTCGGCCTCGCTGCGCGGGCGCAGAGTGCTGGGCAGTTCGTGCGGAAGCGTCTCGGGCAAATCGTGTTTCAGGGTGGAAGGAATCTCACTGCCGGGAATGGGGCCGGGGGTGGAGGGTGGAGCGGGAAATGCATTGCCCGATCCGGGCGCGAGGCCTGCGGGTTGTACAGCCTGGTCGCGCGACGCGGGGCCGCCGACGGTTCCGGAGACAGCGGGGTTACGTTCCGTTAATTCGCGGACACCTTTCATCTCGCTTGCGGATTGTTCCTGTGCTGCCGCCCCTGGGCTGGATGCGGCACGTGGCGCGCGAAAGGCGGCGCCGATTTCCGAGGCGTGGAATCCCTCGTCAATGAGCTCGTTGATGGCCGAATAGGCGTTTGCGCCATCGGCGAAGTATCCGACAACGAGGCTCTCCTGGGTGCTGGTCGGGTTGGTCATTGTGCTGCGTACTCCTGGGGCCGAATAGGCACGAGAATTGGGATGCGGCGGAGCGCGTTCGCGGTATCCAGCGGGGAAAAGAAGGGGGTGGAAGGAGGGATTTCGGGTCTGGGACGGAAGGTTCCGCGTATACTGGCGACAGCCGAGCCGGAGAGATGGCCGAGTGGCTGAAGGCGGCGGTTTGCTAAACCGTTATAGGGTTGAAAAGCTCTATCGAGGGTTCGAATCCCTCTCTCTCCGCCAGATTATCTAACGAATCCCGACTCCAGGGGCCTTGCGCAGGATTTTGCCTGCGGTCTTAGTGACCCGCACATCGGCTCAAAGTCAAATTTTCTATCTTTCTTGCCCGCATGACCCGCACCGTCGGGCCTTTTTCTACTGCACCGTTAGGGTGACGTTGGCCGAGGTTGTCACGTTGGCGGCGGAGTCGGTTGCTCTCACGTTGAACGTGTAGTTGCCGGCGGTTGTCGCGGGCGTGGTGTGGGCGGGTGGAGGCTGAGTGCTGTTGCCGCTTCCACCACCGCAACCGATTGCTCCTGCGATGGCAACAAAGAGGAGCAGCGCGAGCATTGAGGCCCAGCGGCGCCGACGCGCGGGGATGCCGAACATGAACACGGCGGCGAGGAGTGAGCCGGCTCCACCGAATTTCCAGAGCTGGAATTGTGCGGGCGGGACGAGCGAGGCTGTTGAAGCGGCCGTGGTTGTGATGGTGACGGCCGCGGTGGCGGTTCCACCTGAGGCAAGTGTGACGCTGGTGGGGTTGAGCGAGCAGCCGGGGAGACTCTGGGCTCCGGAGGGCGACGCGGTGAGCGTGCAGGTGAGACTCATGGTGCCGGAGTAGCTGCCGGCGGTGAAGGTGACGTTGCCGGTGGCAGTGGATCCGGGAAGGACGGAGTTGAGGGTAGGTGCGGCCATCAGCACCGGAGCAACGGTGACGGTGGCAGAGCCGCTGGCAGTGGCGTAAGTGGCGTCGCCGGAGTAGGCGGCAGTGAGCGTATCGGCGCCACTGGCCAGCGCGCCAGCTGCGATGGTGAAGGATGCAGATCCGCTGACAAGAGGTTGTTGGGCGGAGTAAGTACCGCTGGAGAGGCTAACTGCGCCGGTGGGAACGGGCTGGCCGACGGGGCCGCTAACTGTCACTGTGACGGTTACACTTTGCAGACTGGTGATGGTGGAAGCTGTGGGCTGGATCGCGACGGTGGCCACGGTCGTTCCGCCGGCGGGAAATACAGTAACTGAGCTGGAGCCGACGGCGGTGTTCCAGTTCGAGGCGCCGGCGGCGTCAGGTGCGAAGGTGGCGGTGAGTGTGTCCTTGCCGTCAGACAGAGATCCGGCGGGGATGTTGATAGTCGCGCTGCCGTTGCTGAGCGGCGTCGCAGCGGAGGTATAACTGCCGCTGGTGAGCGTGATGGAACCGGTGGGCGCTGGGCCACCTGCGCCGCTGTTGACGGCGACAGTGACCGAGAGAGGCTGCAATGTAGTGATGCTGAGTGCAGAGGGCGTGACGGTCACCGTGGGAGTGACCTTTCCAACCGTGACGGGCACGGTTCCAGTTGCCGGGTTGAAGATCGCGGCGCTAGCGCTGTCGGGGGTGTAGTGGACAGACAGGGTGTCGCTGCCGGTAGCGAGGGCTCCGGCAGGGATGGTAATGGAGGCACCGCCGCTGGCGAGGGTTGCTGTTGCCGATGTGTAGGTGCCGCTGGTGAGAACGACAGAACCAGTCGGAGTGGGATTGCCGCCGTTGCCGGCGACGGTGATGGTGACGGTGAGGGGCTGACCCGTGGTTATGCTTACCGATGAAGGTGTAATTGTGACCGTTGGAGTGGCTAACTGGGCGGCGAGGGCGACGGTGGTGGAGACACTGGATTTGTAACTGGTGTCGCCGGGATAACTGGCCTGAACGTTATGGGTGCCGGTGCCGACGGGAGAGACGCCGGTGGCGATGGCGGTGATGGTTTGGGATAGCTGCGACGTCAGGATGACCGCGGTGTTGTTATAGGTGTTGGTGATGGCAAGATCCTGGGTACCGTCTCCATTGAAATCGCCGGCGGCGATCGCAGATGGATAGTTGCCGGCCGATACCGTGGTGATAGCGGCGAAGGTGCCGTCGCCGTTGCCCAGCAAGATTCCCATCTGAGAGCCGTTGACTTCCACGAGATCCGGCTTGCCGTCTCCATTGAGATCGGCGGCGGAACTCTTACTCACGGAGTTCAGACCTGTCGCATTCGACGCAGCGGCGGCGAAGGTTCCGTCACCATGACCGAGGAAAATGTCGATGACGTTAGTGTAACTGTCGATAACGGCGAGGTCCGGATTGCCATCCTGGTTGAAGTCGGCAGCGATGACTCCATAGGGGTTGGAACTTTGCGGCAGCGTTACAGGAATGGCCGCGGTAAAGGAGCCGTCACCGTTCCCGAGCAGGATGGCGAGTGTGCTGTTGTATCCACCGACGACAGCAAGATCGAGAATGCCGTCGCCGTTCAAGTCAGCGGCGGACATTGCTCTAGGATAGGAACCGGCCTGGGCGCTGAGGGGAGAGGGCGTGAATGTGCCATCGCCGTTGCCTAACTCCACCGTGACGGTTCCGCTGCTGGCGTTGAGAGCAGCCAGATCGGGGATGCCGTCGCCATTGAGATCGCCGAGAACCAGGGCCACCGGCTGGCTGCCGGTGGGCAGATTGTTAGAGGACGGCGTAAAGGAGCCATCGCCTTTGCCAACAAAGATGCTGATGTAATTCGAATTGCTGTTGGCAACGGCGAGGTCGGGGATGCCATCGCCGTTGAAATCGCCGGAGACAATGGCAGTTGGATAATTTCCGACAGAAAGCGCGGAGGCGGCCGCGGTGAAGGTGCCATCGCCTTTGCCGAGGAGGATAGTCACGGTTGCGGCATTGTTATTAGCGATTGCGAGGTCCGGGATACCGTCCTGGTTGAAATCCGCTGTGGCGATGGCCAGGGGATACTGGCCGGTGGCGGGCGCCTGGGGATTGCCCCAGGTGATGGTCGTTTTGGTCTTGGCTAAGTCAGCTGTGGCGAGAACGGAGTTATTGTTCGTGGCGTCGATGAAGGAGACGGTGCCTGTTGGCGCGACGGATCCGGCACCAGCGACGGTGGCGGTCAAGGTATAGTTTCCTGCGCTGCCAGCAGCGGCAAGGGCCGTGGTGGTGGGTTGCGAGGAGGTGACGGTGAGCGCGGAGGCACTTGATGCGCTTCCTGCGTTGGTGGCGGTGCCGGAGAAGACCGCTTTGTAACTGTGCACACCCATGCCGGGGATGAATTTCAGTATTGCGGTACCGGCAGACGTCAATTGAGCGGCGCCAATCAGATGGGTCGCGTCGCAGCCGTTCGTGACTGCGTTGCAGAAATTGATTTGGCCTGATTTGACTGTGGTCGATCCGGCGTTTACGGCTGCGGTGAGAGTCACAACGGTTCCTGCGGCCACGGAGTTAGCCGCGCTGCCGGCGGCGCTGACCTCGAGAGTTGTTGCCGTCGTTGCAGGTGCGGTTGCGTCGACTTCCAGGATCAACGAGGAGGTTGCGGTGATGGAGCCGGAGGTTCCGGTAACGACGACAGGCACGGTTCCGGACGCGGCGGAGCTATCGGCTGCGATCGTCATCGAACTGGAACCGGTGGTGGGGTTAGGAGAGAAGGCGGCTGTGACACCGGCGGGCAGCCCGGAGGCCGAGAAACTGACGTCTCCCGTGAACCCGTTGTACGGAACTACCATCAGCGTCGCGTTTGCGGAGCTACCCCTGGCGAGTTTGATCTGGCTGGGTGCGCTGATGAGCGAGAAGCCCTGAGCGTTGACGGTGACATAAGCCGTGGTTGTGTAGGTGAGGGAGCCGGAGGTACCGGTGATGGTGATCGGCGCGGCGTTGACCGGCGCGGCGTTGGTGCCGGCGGTCATCGTGAGCGTAGAGGTCGAAGTGGTGGGGTTGGGAGAGAAGGAGGCGGTGACGCCATTGGGAAGGCCGGAGATGGTGAGATTGACGCTTCCGGTGAATCCATACTGCGGAGTAATCGTGACGGTACCCTGCGCCGATGTGCCCTGATTGAGGCTGAAGTTGTAACACGAGCAATTGACGTAGAAACTCGGCGCATAGACAGCAAGATAGAGGGTCGTGGTGGTGGTTTGCGAGCCAGAGGTTCCTGTAATGGTTATGTTGTATTGACCGGGAGGCACGGTGCTGCCGGCGGTGATGGTAAGCGCGCTGACAGCAGAATAGTTTCCAGCGGTAAGAGCTACCGGGTTGGGCGCAAAGGAAGCCGTGACACCGCTGGGCAGGCCGGAGACGGAGAGATTGACGTCGCCGGTGAATCCATATTGCGGATAGGCCCAGACATTGGTCGTGCTTGTCGTGCCCTGCCCCATGTAGATACTGCCGCTGGAGAGGGTAAAGGCCGGGGCGAAGATACCAAGGTAGAAGGGCGTGGTGGTGGTGATCGAGCCCGAGCTACCTGTGATGGTAAGCGTGTATTGACCGGGAGTGACGGTGCTGGCGGCGGTCAGAGTCAGGATGCTGGAGCTGCTGTAACTCGTTCCGGAAATCGCAACCGGGTTAGGAGAGAAGGAAGCCGTGACACCGGTGGGCAGCCCTGAGACAGAGAGATTCACATTGCCGCTGAAACCATATTGGGGGTAGAGCCACACCGTGGATGTGACGGAGCTGCCCTGGCCGAGATTCTGACTGTAGCCGCTGGAGATGGTGAAGGAAGGCGCGTGAACACCAATCGTGAGCGTGGCGGTTGCGGTTAGGGAGCCCGCTGTGCCGGTAATGGTCACAGTCGATTGCCCTGCAGGCGCAGTGGCGCTGGCGACGAGTGTCAACAGCGTGGAGTTTGTAGTGGGATTCGGGGCGAATGAAGCTGTGACGCCGGAAGGCAGTCCGGAGATGGAGAAGTTCACGCTGCTGGCAAATCCATATTGCGGATTCACGTAGAAGGTGAAGGCCGTAGTGGTTCCCTGACCGATGTCAGCGGCACCCGGACCCGAGATGGTGAAGGTGGGAGCATAAACGGCAAGGGTGAGCGTGGCGGTCGCGGTGAGTGCGCCGGAAGTTCCGGTGATGGTGACGGTCTTCGATCCGATCGCCGCAGTGCTGGTGGCGGTGAAGGTGAGGCTGCTCGAACTGGTGGTGGGATTCTGTGAAAACGACGCAGTGACGCCGGTGGGCAGACCGGAGACAGAGAGATTCACGCTGCCATTAAAGCCGTATGCGGAATTGATGGAGACGTACGAAGTCGCCGTCGAACCCTGGCCAATGCTTAACGAAGAGTAGGTATTGACCGTGAACGACGGAGCGTGAATGGTCAGGGTCGCGGTGGTGCTGGCCGTAATGGTTCCGGATTTCCCGGTGATGGTGATGGTGCTCGGTCCGACCGCAGTCGAGCTGCTCGAGTTCAATGTCAGGTTGGTCGATCCGGTGGTTGGATTCGGATTCCAGAGCGCGGTGACGCCGTTGGGCAGGCCTGTAACGGAGAAGGTGACATTCCCGCTGAATCCATACTGCGAATTGATGCTGACGTAGGCATTTACAGAACTTCCCTGCCCCATATCGAGGGACGACGGCCCATAGACCGTGAACGACGGCTGGTGAATCGTTAGGGTGGTGGTAGACGATGACGTGAGGCTGCCGGAGGTTCCGGTAATAGTGATCTTGGTTGCACCGACGGCAGTCGAACTGCTGGAGGTCAGCACGAGGGTGGTGTAAGTCGACGATGTGGGGTTCTGGCTCCAACTGGCGGTGACGCCGGCGGGGAGTCCTGAGATCGAGTAAGTGACAATCCCGGTGAATCCATATTGGGGCGTCATCGAGATATAGGTGTTGTAAGTGGTTCCCTGCCCCATATCCATCGTTGACGGGCTGTAAACGGTGAAGGTGGGCTGATGGACGACCAGACTGATGGTGGTCGTGATGGTCAGGTTACCGGAGGTGCCGGTAATGGTCAGCGGGGTAGTGCCGACGGGTACGGAGGCACCTACCGTGAGCGAAAGAGTGCTGGACGCTGTGGCCGGGTTGGGCAAGAACGAAGCGGTGACACCCGTGGGCAGTCCGGAGACGGAAAGATTGACGCTGCCGCTGAAGCCGTACGACGGAACAATGTAGACAGGGGCTGTGCCGGTGGTTCCCTGGCCGAGATTGACGCTGACCTGGGTGACGAGCTGGAAGGTTGGCTCATGGATGGTGAGCGGCAGGATCTTCGTAACGGTGATATTGCCCGAAGTACCGGTGATGATGAGGTTGGTGGTGCCATCGACCGCCGTGTTACTGGCATTGAGGGTGAGGGTGCTGGTTCCGGATGTCGAAACCGGGGAGAACGACGCAGTCACGCCGGCGGGCAAGCCGGAGATGGAGAGACTCACGGCTCCGGTGAATCCGTACTGAGGCGTTACAGTGATGGTGGAGGTGCCGCTGCTGCCGGGGCTGAGGCCGAGGCTGGAGGGCGACGGCGTCAGGAGAAATGTCGGGGCATGCACGGCAAGGGTCACGGTGGTGTTGACGCTGAGGCTGCCGGATGTGCCGGTGATGGTCAGCGGCGTGGTCGACGCCGGAGCGTTGCTGTCGGCGGTAAATGTAAGCACGCTGGAGGCTGAGGTGGGGTTGGTTCCCCATGTGGCGGTAACGCCGGTGGGCAGCGGCGTGGTGACCGCGAGATTGACGTTGCCGGTGAAGCCGCCGGCGTCGGTGACGGAAACGGTGGTCGACGCCGATGCGCCCTGGAGAACGCCAACAGTGGCGGGCGAACCGATGATCCAGAAACCGGGCACCTGGGGGCCGGCTAAGTCGTCGATAAGGTGCTGACCGGTAGGGCTCCCCCATCCGGTAACAAGGTCGTAGCCGGCAACCGCGTTATAGGAGAGGGATTGGTTCTGAGTATCGTTGTTCCCGGAGGTGATGTCGTGGAAATCGGTGGAGTAAGGCGAACCCTGGGCAAGGATATAGAGCGAAGGATTCAGGAAGCCGATGCCACCGAGAGGAGCGTTGCCCGCTTCGACGGCCTGCTGATTGACGAGAGCCATGAAGCCGGCCCAGCGGGGAGCGGCGAAGCTGGTACCGGCCCATCCGCTGGAGCAACTGCCGTAGGTGCAGTTGTAATTGTCCTGATCGGCTTCCATGGAGACGTCAGGGACGTTGCGCAAGGTACTGGAACCGGCATTGGAAGTGTTCGCGACACCGCTTTGCCAGCTGGGAATGGCGATGCTGTCGGGACTGATGCCGCCGCCACTGCCGATAAAATTCTGCGGGAAGTCATTCCACGCCGTCTCATCGGACCATGGGCCGCCGGCGCTGGTAGTGGTGAGGTGCGTACCGCCGACTGCGGTGATGTAGGCGTCTTCCTGGGGATAGAAGAATGGGCTGACCGTGGCGTCAAACGCGCCATAATCGCCTGAGGCGACGAAGAAGCTTTGTCCCTGGGCGGCAAATTCCTTGAAGAAGGGGTCATCGGTGGCGGGGTCGGCAGGCCTCCAGCTCCAGGAGCAGCTGATCTGCTTCGCGATGTTCTCTGAGGCGATGGAGTTGAGGATGTTCGCATCGTCGAGACCGTTGCTGATGTAGACGCGCACCTGGCTGAGGCCTGGAGCCATGCCGATGGCCTGCACGATATCCAGCACGACCTCGGCTTCGCCGCTGCTGGTGGGTGCACCGCTCGCACCGTCGAGCAACACATTATTCACAGGAACGTTGTAAGTCTGGCCGGCATTGGTAAAGGTCGCGTTTACGTCGCTCAGGTTGTAACCATCAAACTCCAGCAGAGCGACGGCCTGGCCATTGCCATCGAGGGTGGTTCCGCCGTAGTAAGCGGCGCGCATATCGCTGCCGAGGTAAGAGCCGCCGGGGCCGGAGCCGCTGCCGCTGGCCAGCAGAGCGGTTTCGGGCGGAGGCGGAATGACCATGGCCTGCGGAAGCGAGTAGCTGTCGAGGCCGGAGATATGCGCGACCGGCACGCTGAGATTGAGGGACGGCTCGCGGTCGAGGGAGAAGAAGGTGCGGTTCTCAACCGGATGCTGATAGACATTCATCCGGACATTGAAGGCGGCTTCGATCTGACTGACGGCGCCGCTCAGCGGCACGACGAGACGATTCGCGGGCGTGCCAGTGACGGTGAAGCCGTTGGCCTGGGCATAGGCAAGGACGGCCTGATAGTCCTGCTGCGTTGGCCCGTACTGGGCGGTGAACTGATCGACGGTGAGGAACTTGTGAAAGTCGGGGCTGGAGGGATCGTAGAGGCGAGTGAGGAAGGCGTTGAGCTGGGCCTGATTGCGCAGGGGCAGAACGAGGGAGAAGTTCACCTGCTGGCCGAGGGGCATGGCGCTGATGAGGGGCGCCTGTCCGGCAGAGACTTCAGGACGCACATTGTTTTGGAGCGTCTGGATGGACTGAGCGAAGCCGGAGGAAGCGAGGGCGCAGCCGAGAACTGCTGCCACGACGAGCCAGAGCCGTGAAAGCCGCTTAAGACTCAGTTTTGGAGAAGAGGAATTGAAGCGCAGATACGAAGCCGGCGTGCAACTGGAACCAACGCAGAAAGACACAGGTATGCCCCATCCTGAAAAATGCGACCGTTTAAGCGGCCGCAATTCAAAGCGAGGGGGAAGCGACCACGAGAAACCAATGCGGTGCCTCTGGCCGATGGAAGGCTCCGCAGGGTCTTGTTTAGTTTGAGATTCGGGGGAAGTCTATCACGCTGAAGCTGGATTGCCAGGAAGCACAATCGTAATGCGCAGAGGTTGCAATTTGAGTGACTGAGTTATAGCTTCCTGAGCGGATTCTGCATCACTCGTAACCATCGTGGCGAAACCCCAGGGGTCTTTCTGTTTCGGGATGGAGCTCCGCAATTTATTTATCTGCGCGAAGTAGAGAAGCAGGTCTCGCGGTTCCGCTGCGCTTCGGTCGGGATGACAAGGAGAGCGGGCTTCCGGGACACCGCTCTAGTGCAGCACACCGATTGTATGGAGCCAGGTTGCGGCCAGAGCAGGCCAGTGGGTGATGGGTAATTCGGTGGGGCGCAGGCCGTAGCCGTGGCCGCCTTTCGTGTAGACATGCAGCTCGGCAGGGACAGCTGCTTTTTTCAAGGCCAGGAAATACTGCGTGACATTTTCGACGTGGACGGGATCGTCTTCGGCCTGGAGGAGAAAAGTCGCGGGCGTTGCGGAAGTTACCGGGATGTCGGGGTTGAAGGCCATGTTTTTATCCGCGAGCGCGAGATAGCCAGGATAGATGATGAAAGCGAAGTCGGGCTTGCAGCTTTGATCGTCGGCGGCATCGATGTGGGGATAGAGGCGCTGGTCGTAATGGGTGCTGAGGGCGGCGGAGAGGTGAGCGCCGGCGGAGAATCCCAGGACGCCGATGCGGTGAGGATCGATCGCCCAGTCGGAGGCGTGTGCCCGCGCGATGCCGAGCGCGCGCTGCGCGTCCTGCAGGGCGGCTGAGGATTTGGGATACGGGCCGGTGTCGGGTACGCGGTACTTCACGAGGAGGCAGTTGACGCCGATGGAGTTGAGCCAGTCGCAGACTTCGGTGCCTTCGAGGTCGATGGCGAGGATGCGATAACCGCCGCCGGGAAAGACGACGACGGCTGCGCCGGTGTTATTGGTTTTCGAGGCCAGGTAGAGAGTGATGGTCGGGACGGTTACGTTGCCGAGGCGTACGACGGCGCGTCCGGCTACGGTTGGCTCTTTCGCGGTGGTCGTATCGTGTTCGGGGCCGGGTGGTGTGGCGGGCGTTGGGAACGCTCCGGGTTCGACGGCGGGCGTGGGTGCTCCGTGAGGCCAGAGAGTGATGGTGGCGTGCTCCGGACCGGGAGGCCAGCCGGATGCCTGTGAATAGCAGGCTGTGCCTGCAGCAAGCAAAGCAGTGAGAACCGCAACAGACACGCGCATGGCCGAGAATCCTCCCCGGACATCATAAGTCCAGGTAACGGCCGGCTCGCTTGTACGAGTTTCCGAAATTTCTCAATCAGTGCGCACAAAGAAAAGCAGGTCCCTCCGCTTCCCCTTCGCTACGCTCAGGGTCCGGGTCGGGATGACAAGGTTTTCTAGTGTGCTGTCCCGGAAATTCTCTGAAAAAGTCGAGGATAAGAGGTGAACGAAGAGAAAGCCTCAGGGGCTGAAGCCCGCATCATTTTTGCGCCTTTGCGGCACCACTGAAGTCATGCCCTGTTACAAAAGCGCCCGGCCAATTCTTCAACGAACTTGAGGGACGCCACACTAGTGCGGGTTGTCGAGGGGGTTAGGGCCGTTATCTGTCGAGTTATTTGGCTGTGGCTGGGAAGGCTTCGTTTGC
>DASZYN010000214.1:0-3184 GCA_035545435.1 Acidobacteriaceae bacterium
GGGCGCGCGCCCTCGCCCAGCATCTGCTCCACCGGGTCGCCGGGCACGATATGGATGAGCAAAAAGACGATCGAGACCACGAGCCACAGCACCGGCAGCGTGAACCCGAGGCGCATCGCGAGCGACCGCAGGAGTCGTTTCATCCGGCGGCTTTCTCCGGTTCTGTCTCGCGTTCCAGCCGCTCCACCCGCACTTTGCTGATGCGGCGACCGCTCATTTCTGTCACGGTGAGGCGGCGGCCTTCGAATTCAAGGCACTCGCCGCCCCTGGGAATCCTGCCCAGTCGCGTCAGGATGAAGCCGGCCAGGGTTTCCACGCCGCCATCGCGCGGCAGGTGCCAGTTCATCTGCGTTTCGAGGTCCCGCAGGCTCACGCTGCCGTCGAGCACCATGGCGCCGGTTGTCGCGGCCAGCATGGCGCGCTGGGCCACGTCGAACTCATCGTCCACCTCTCCGATGATTTGCTCGATCGCGTCTTCGACTGTGACCAGGCCAACCGTCGATCCAAACTCGTCGACCACGATGGCCATATGGCGGCGGCGCTGCTGGAATTCGTGCAGCAGGTCGAGAACGGGCTTCGTTTCGGGCACCACCAGCACTTCGCGCATCACCTGACGCAGGCGCAACTCGGTCAGCGGGGCGGTGGAGAAGCGCGTGGAGGCGGTGGCGCGAAAGTGCATCAGGCGGCTGACGTCCTTGGAGTAGACCACCCCCACGATCGCTTCGGGACCGCGCGCGGCATCGTAAACCGGGACGCGGGAGTGCTGCTCTTCGACGATGCGGGCGCTGGCCTCTTCCACCAGCATGTCGGAAGGCAGGGAAAAAATGCGCTGACGCGGCGTCATGATCTCGCGCGTGACGACTTCGTTGACCTCGACCGCGCGATGGATCAGGGCCTC
The DNA here is from genome assembly GCA_035545435.1 of Acidobacteriaceae bacterium. Classification (GTDB taxonomy): domain Bacteria; phylum Acidobacteriota; class Terriglobia; order Terriglobales; family Acidobacteriaceae; genus Palsa-343. Next base: position 899 of record DASZYN010000214.1, read on the forward strand.
CTGGAAGACAGGCAGCATGCCCATGCGCCGCGCCGCGGTGGCCATCAGCTTGAGCTCTTCCGGCGAATGGACTGCGCCCTCGTTGGTAAACGGCGCGCGGAAGATGCGCAGAACGAGCACGGCCGACCGGTTCATGAGGCGCACGATGGGCCGGGCGAGGCGGATGAACACATCCATCGGCCCCGCGACCGCGACTGCAATCTGGTCGGCCCGCTGCAGGGCCAGGGCCTTGGGCACCAGTTCGCCGAGCAGCACGTCGAAGTAGGTGATGAGGGCGAAAGCCAGCGGCACAGCAACAAAATGCGCATACATGTGCCCGTGGCGAAAGCCGCTGAGCGGCTGTTCAATGGCCCCGGCGATGGCCGGCTCGCCCAGCCAGCCGAGCGCCAGCCCGCAGAGGGTGACGCCCAGCTGCACGGCGGGCAAAAAGTCGCCCATGTTCTCCTGCAGGCGGCGGACGATGCGGGCGCCCGGCTTGCGTTCGGCGATGAGCTGCTCGATGCGCGTGTCGCGCACGCTGACCAGGGCGAACTCCGCGGCCACAAAGAAGCCATTCGCCAGGATCAGAACGACAATGGCGACGCCGTGGAAGAGGAGGAACTCCGACATTGGCTCCGAGTCTATCGCGTTTGCCGGTCCGCTCCGATGCCCGGACGGCTGCGCCGCATCCCTGGTTTCGGGATATGCGCAATCACCGTCCGGATCTTTGGTCCGCTATCTGGACGCAGTTGCCGCGGGCGGTTGCACCAGCCTGTAGCCTGCGGGAACCTCGAAATGCGAGGGGTCAACGGGAGCTGAGGAGAAGTTCGACGTGGTGATCTGGGTCTCCATCAGGATCGCGCTCGTGGGCTGCCCCTGGGCGCTATTGCTGTTCTGGTCGGCGTTCTTCTCGGGGGGATTGTCCTTCTTCTTACCGAAGCCGAAGTGGCCAGGGATCATGGAGGAGATACCGGCTTTGGCTACCTGACCGGCGCTGGGACCGGATGGGCTGGCGTCGGCGGGAAGAGGCGCTTCCGATGCCGCGGGGAGAGGCTGGCCGTTGGCCGTGGTTCCCATGCGCATGATCTGCATGATGGGAACGCCGTGGAGTTTTTGCATTTCGCCGGCCATATCGTTGAGAGCCTCACCTGCGGCTGGATTCTGAGCCAGCATTTTGCTGAAGTCGAAACCGAGCCCGACGCTGGCGTCGGCCATTTTGGCGCCGAAGCGCTGGTAGAAATCGCTCACCTGGCTGTAGCCCGGGACCTCGGGCACCATCCACATGTCGTTGGTGACCGACATATTGCCGGACTGCTGTGTTTGGGAGTCGGTGGCCTTCATCATGAGCGTCATGATCGATTCGCTGCTCTGAAGCCCACTGATTTGCTTTTGGGCTCCGGTATTGCGGACCTTAACGTCGAAGCTCATCTTCACATTCTGCGCATCCGGGTTGGCGGCGGGCTGAGACGGCTTGCTGGCGGCCTGCTTCTCCATCTGCGCGCGGGCGTTCTCCATGGCCTGCTTCATCTGCGCGAAGGTCATCACGGTGTAGGTCTTCTTCTGGACGTCAATGTCCGTGATGGTTTCTTTGTCGAGATCGATGATCTGGATGGTTTCCGCCGAAACATTGGCGAGGCGGTTGTCTTTGAGGTAGATGGTCGAGACGACGGGATCACCCATGTGGCGGGCCTGGGAGCTGAACATGCCGACGGTCTTCATCATGTGGAGGAGGGAGCCGCCGGTGATCTGCGTCGTTTGCTGATAGGTGTAATCGCCCGCGTGCAGGGTGAGGGGAAGAGCGAGGGACAGCGCGGCAACAGCATGCTGCAAGCGAAATGGCATACGGGAAGGGTCTCCAAGGGTGAATAGCAGCGGCAGAGAAAGAGACCAGCGGAGCGCCGCGACTCCGCAGTCTATCCAGAGGGATTGTGTGCGTCAACGGTCTGGCGTTACAGGGGGGATTCGGGGACGTTCACGCTTCCGAGGCCGCCAGAGGAGGCCGTGTTTTAAGAGGAAAGGGCTGCCGGATGCGGCAGCCCTTCCTTAGTTTTGCTGCGAGTTGGTTTGGGTAGCCGGGAGCGAAGCTACATGTTGCCGGCTTGGGTGCCCTTGATGAACTGCGCGACGTTGTCGTGCAGCTGCTTCAGGCAATCCTCCTTCACGTAGACCATGTGGCCGGACTCGTACCAGTCGTAGCTGATGTTCTCGGCCAGCTTGCTCGAGATCGGCAGGTGCTTGTCCTCGTACTGAGCCGCGTAGAAGGGCGTGGCCAGATCGTAGTAGCCGCCGTTCACCAGCACCTTCAGC
>DASZYN010000215.1:0-10031 GCA_035545435.1 Acidobacteriaceae bacterium
CTTGAGCATGTACTGCAGCGCAGCGTGGGCATCGAAGTGGCGCGCGCCAAAGGCGTACGCATCGGCGAGAAGGATCGTCGGCGAGTCTCCGCCCATCACGTAGGTGACGTCGTTGGCGGCCGGCCAGCGTGGCAGCCATCCGGACTGCTGCGCATCGTTGACCAGCGACTGCGCCTCATCCGACCCAAGGTCCGGGTCGAGCAGCGTGTGCATCTGGATCACGTTGCGGTACGTGTCCCAGTCGGAGAAGTTCGCATACTGAGTGCTCCAGCAATGAGGACCATTGCACGTGCCGTTGTAGGGCAGGATCTTGTGCCGCTCGCCATCGAAGCCCACATACTCGCCGTCGCCAAACAGGTTCGGCGACAGCAGCATGTGATACACCCCGGTGTAGAAAATCTTCCGCTGCTCCGGCGATCCGCCCTCCACACGGAAGAGGTCCAGCATTCGCAGCCACTTCATGCGCGCGGAGTGCCGGATCGACTCAAAATCATCGTCCCCCGATGTGGTCGGCCTCAGGTTCCCCCACGCACCGTCGACGCTCACAAATGAGACTCCGGCCTTCATGGTCACTTCGTGAACATCGCCGAAGTCCAGCCACGCGCCGGCATGCCGCGCGTTCTCGTCGTGCGCGGACGCATCCACCGCATCGTCGTGCCACATTGCCGTCCGCGTGAACGGTTGATCAAACTGCGCGGCAAGATACACCGTGTACCGTGTCGGCGAATTGCAGAATGCCCCGGAGCGCGCCTCCCCCTCCACTGCATCTTTCCCGACAATCCGAATCGCAAACCCGTCGTTCGACCGAGCCACATTCTTCGGTTCCCGGTCGATAATCCCCGAATTGGCGCTCCCGCCCGCATTCAGCAGCAGCCGTGCCGGCACTCCCTGGGGGAACGTAAACCGCGCGATCCCGGCCCGCTCGCTCACCGTGATTTCCACCTTTGTTCCGTTCTCCAGCGTCACGGCGTAATAGCCCGGATGCGCCTCTTCCTTGCTGTGAGAGAACGGCGCCGTATACAGCGCGCGATCGGCATGCGGACTCACGGTCAGCTCGCCCGGCCACGGCAGCACGGGGAAATCTCCGTACATCGGGCACCCCGCTCCGCTCAGGTGCGTCAGCGAAAACCCATAGATGCGGTCCTTGCCGGCGCGGTACCAGCCGTCCGTCCCTGTGTCGGGACTCCACTGGATCATTCCAAACGGCAGCGTCGCCCCGGGAAAAACGTTTCCTTCGCCCCCCGTTCCGATGAACGGATCGACCGAATCGTAGGGAGAGGGAACCGGGGATTGAGCCAAGGCAGGAAGGGCGAGCAGAAGAAGAATGGCCGCAGCCAGACACCGAACGCAACACATGCGAACCATAGTAGTCCGGGCAGACGGGCGTCCCGTCTCGATGGGGCCATAGCAAGGAATGCCAGGTCGTTACTATAATGGCACCGTTATGGAACACCGGCCCCGTCACCAGTGTCTGATCTATTCAGGTGCCCCCTCGCGGCAGCTCCCGGCCCTGGCAGCAACCCTTCGGGAAAAACTCCGCCACAACTACCGGTGCCTTTATCTGAACAGCCCGCCCATGGTCGCCGGGATGCGGTCGGCCTTGTGGGCCATCGGTGTGGATCTCGACGTCGAGACTGCAAGGGGTTCCCTCATCCTCACCTCCGATCGCCCGCACCTGATCGACGGACGCTTCGACGTCGAACACATGATGCAGCTCCTGACTTTGGCCGTAGAAGAAGCCAAGCGCGCTGGATATGTCGGGCTGTGGGCCACGGGCGATATGACCTGGGAGCTGGGGTCCGACGCTCATTTCATGAAACTGGTCGAGTATGAATGGCGGTTGGAGAAGCTCTTCCAGCAGCATCCTGAATTAGGCGGCATCTGCCAGTACCACAAGGACACCCTTCCCCGTGGAATGCTGCGCCAGGGTCTGGTGGTTCATCCGGGCCTCTTCATCAGCGAAACGCTCCAGCTGGTGAATCCTGAGTACGTACGCCCGGAACACTTCAGCGCCGCCTCGCTGCGCAGCGCCGCTCTCGATTCCGCCATCGACCACCTTTGCGGGCCCGGAGACTAGTCTAGTGTGCTGTCCCGGGCATTCTCTGAAGAGGTGAACGAAGAGAAAGCCTCAGGGGCTGAAGCCCACATCGTTTGTGCGCCTTTGCGGCACGACTGAAGTCATGCCCTGTTACAAAGGCGCCGGCCAATTCTTCAACAAACTTGCGCGACACCACACCAGGGCCGAGTTCACCTAGCGACGGCTCCTGCGGCGGAGTGCTTCGCCTCAGCTACACTGGCGCGTATGCATGCACGTGCTGATCGTCCGACGCGAAGCCGCCGTTCGTGTGCTTCTTTGCTGGCCCTCGTTCTTCCTGCAGTGCTGGCAGCAGGATCCGGGCTGGCGGCGCAGGTTCTCCCGAGCTTTCCCTCCGTCACAGTGGCTCCGGATCGCACCGTCACCTTCCGCTATCGTGACCCCGGCGCAACCGCCATACTGTGTTCCGTCGAGAACGTGCCGCAATCCCTCGAGATGAAAAAAGACGCCGAAGGCATCTGGACAGCGACCACAGAGCCGCTACCGCCTGGCATCTATCGCTATCACTTCGAGATCAACGGCATCTCCTTCATCGATCCGGCCAATCCCTGGATTTCGAATTCGCAGATGCGTCCGGCCAGCATGCTCGAGATTCCCGGCAATGGCCCCGAGCTGTGGGACGCTGCCGACGTCCCGCACGGCGAAGTTCACCACCACTTTTATACGACGCACATCGTCCAGGGCCTGCCCAACAATCAGAGTGACTACTGGGTCTACACGCCGCCACAATACGATCCCGCGAAGTCCTACCCGATCCTCTACCTGCTGCATGGCTGGACCGACAACGCCTATGGCTGGCTCTACAACGGGCGCGCCAACGTCATTCTCGATAATCTGCTCGCGCAGGGCCGGATCAGGCCCATGATCGTCGTCATGCCCCTGGGCTACGGCGACCTGGCCTTCATCCACAGCAAAATCGACGTCTGGCAGGATCCCCCCAGCATCGACCACAACCGCGATCTCTACGAAAAGGCGTTTCTCACCGAAGTCATGCCACGCGTTCAGGCCGAGTACAAGCTCTCGCAGGATCGCCGCGATCATGCCATCGCCGGCCTCTCGATGGGCGGCCTCGAAGCCGTGACCATCGGACTTGCCCATCCCGGCTACTTCGGTTCGGTCATCGGCCTCAGCGCAGCTGTACAGAAGCTGGACTTCGCGAAGCAGTTCACCGGCCTCGATGCAAAGACCGCGAATCTCGATCTTCTGTGGATCGCCTGCGGTACCGGCGACGGTCTCATCGGGCCCAACCGGAAGCTGGTCGCGTTTCTGAAAGAGAAGCAGCTACCTGTGACGCCAATCGAAACTCCGGGCATGCACACCTGGCTGGTGTGGCGTGACAACCTCATCCACTTTGCGCCGCTGCTGTTTCAGCGGCACTGATCCTGCCGGTCGGCAAGCAAGGCATAAAAGGATGAGTAGCACTACGCGCCTCCGCCCTATACTGTCCGCGTGAAACTCCCGCTGCCGGGTGAAGACCTCGTCGCCCTCATCGTCGCCGTCTCGTTCGCCGCGGGGCTGAACGTCTACGCCACGGTTGCGACCCTCGGGCTGCTGGCCCATGCAGGCGTACTCGTACTGCCCGATGCGTTGCAACTGCTGGCGAGCTGGTGGATCATCGGCGCAAGCGCGGCGCTGTTCGGCGTGGAATTTTTCGCGGACAAGGTCCCGGCCTTCGACCTCGTCTGGAACGCGCTGCACACCTTTATCCGAATCCCGGTCGCGGCGCTGCTCGCCTGGCGTGCAACCGCGACGCTAAGCCCAGCCGAGCAACTGGGCGCCGCGCTTCTGGGGGCGCTCATCGCGTTCGCCGCTCACGGAGGCAAGACCGCGATCCGCGCCGCGGTTACGCCGTCGCCGGAACCGTTCTCGAATATGGGGCTCAGTTTTGGCGAAGACGTGCTGGCCATCGGGCTCACATGGCTCGCGACGCGTCATCCTCTGATCGCAGGTTCCATTGTGGCTGTGTTGGTGCTCGTTATCGTGCTGCTGGTGCGCTGGGTTTGGCGAGCGTTGCGCCGGCTGTTCCGTGGCGCTGAGCACGCCGTGCAACCCTGAGCGCGATCCATTGAGCTGCGCGCGCCGGCTTGTGAGCCATTACCACCCCATTTGCCGTTCGCGTTCCTGGATGATGGCGCTGTAGTTGTTCATGCGCTCGGGTCGTCGCCGCCGGGGAGAGGGGAGAATTGCCGCGAGCCGGGCCGCCTGGTCCGCGTCGAGATTGTGGGGCGCGGTCCTGTAGTAGTAGTGCGACGCCGCATCGGCGCCGTAAACCCCAGGTCCCCACTCCACTTCATTCAGGTACAGCTCGAGGATGCGCTGCTTGCCCAGCACGAGTTCGGCTACCGGCACCAGGCTGGCCTCCGCACCTTTGCGCAGGATCGAACGCCCGGTTCCGAAGAACAGATTCTTCACCAGTTGCTGTGTGAGCGTGGAGCCACCGCGCAGGCGTCCGCCTTCCATGTCGTTATCCGCGGCCAGTTCCATCGCGTGCCAGTCGAATCCATGGTGCTGATAGAAGCGCGCATCCTCGGCGGCGATGACGGCATGCTGCAGGTTCGGCGAGATTTGCCGCAGCGGAACGAAATCGTAACGCGCGTGATACGGCTTGTTGCTGGTCCACGCCTGAAAACGGCGCTGCACGTGAACGGCGGTGGTCGGCGGATCGATCCAGCGATAAGCAACAAGCGTGAGCGCGGCCATCAACCACAAGCCCCCCACAGCAAGAATCAAAACCTGCAGCAGCCGCCGGAACAGGCTTCGGCGACGCGGAGCTTTGGGACGCGGCAATCGTCGTGCGAGCACCCTTCAGAATAATGGCGCCCGAGCGCGTGGCGGATGGACTGGTTGTGGCGGAGAGGATCGAAATGCCGGGTTGTCGACCGGGCGCATCCGGAGAACAAAAGCGGCGGAAGAATCGCCCACCGCGCGGGCCGGAGAGGTGGGATTCCGGCCACGCGCGCGAGGAAGAGTGCATCGAACCGCGGCGCCGAAGGTGCGCCGGGGGTGCAACAGTGGGCTACATGAGATGCTGCAGCGCATCCCAAACGTAGACGCCCAGAATACCAACGGTAAGAAGGCAGGTAGCTCCGGTGACGACCCGGATGAGGGGTTGAATCTTGTTGACCCTGACCATCAGGTCTTCCTGCTCCTTCTTCTGGTGACTGCCTGCATCGTCGAGGAAGATCTGGTCCTCTTCGTAGCGGGTGAGATTCGAGCGGTAGACCAGCAGGACGAGCAGAAAAGTGATGACTGCCGCCCAAACGATCCAAACAACAGGCATGAAGCTCATGATGGAGCTCATAGGCGCCTCGTGGGGGATAATTCCGCATCGGAGCCGGGAAGGCGGCGAACTCGAGAGAGCGCCGGTAAGCGAACAAAAACCGGCTGCAACCGGGAGCGCGTCGACCAGCCGAGCCTCGAAACGGTTGAGCCGGCTCCTGGTGCCACAGCGGGTCCGGAAACCCTGCATCGAAATCGGGACCCAGGGCTCGGAGGGCAGGAGGGGCCGTCCGGAGGGGAATGTTAGCGCTGTTGACCCGGCGTTGAACAGCGAAATTTTTTGTGTCGTCCGTTACCATCTGGCAACTCTCCGGGAATCAGAAGATTCCATGCAAGGGCGAGGCAAGCGAAAATGCGGGAATCCAGGTGGACAGAGGTGGCGATTCGGATGGCGGCAGCGGTGACGGTGTGTGCGGCCCTGCTGTGGGTGGCGGGGTGCAACTGGAACGGAAAGCCGGAATCGGACCAGCAAATCCAGCAGCAGGCAAAACAGGCCACCGAGAAGGCGAAGGTGGAGGCGCAGAAGGCGGCGGCCCAGGCCAGGGTAGCGGCAGCCGAAGCTGCGCGTCAGGCGCACGATGTGGCCGTCGGCGTGAAGGCCGGACTCCACAGCGGCAAGAGCCCGGTGGATCTGAACACCGCGAGCCGCGCGCAACTGGAGACTCTGCCCGGTGTGACGGCCACAACGGCGCGCCGCATCGAAGCCAATCGGCCCTACGACACAACGCACGATCTGGTGAAGAAGGGCGCCGTCAGCGAGGACGAATTCGGACGCATTGCGGGCGATGTGGTAGTGAAGTAGAGCAGAGCACAGGTCACAGCTCACAGAGCACAGGTCACAGAGCCAGGTCGCAGAGCCGCAGATATCGGCTTCTCCCCGCTTCTGCATTTCCCGTTTCCGGCTTCGATAAACTCAAACCGTGACTCCTCCAAAGAAATATGTCTGCGTCTTCTGTGCGTCCGCGGCGGGCGCGTCTCCTGTTTATCTGGAAGCGGCCGGTGAACTGGGGCGACGGATCGCCCAACGGGGTTATGGCCTCGTCTATGGCGGCGCGACCGTTGGGGCGATGGGCGCGGTCGCGGATGCGGCGCTCGCGGCCGGCGGGAAGGTCGTCGGCGTCATTCCGGATGTGATCCGGGAGCGGGAGATCGATCACAAGGGGCTGACCGAACTGCACGTGGTGCGCACCATGCACGAGCGCAAGGCGATGCTCGCCGAGCGCGCCGATGCCTTCGTCGCGCTGCCCGGCGGATACGGCACGATGGACGAGTTCATCGAGATCGTGACGTGGGCCCAGCTCAAAATTCATGCCAAGCCGTGCGTTCTCGTGAACGTAAATGGTTTCTGGGACAGGCTGCTCGCGTTTTTTGATACCTGCGTCGCCGAAGGCTTCATTCAAGAAGAGAATCGCGGCCTGGTGCAGGTCGCGCACGACCCGGAAGAAGCACTGGCGATCGTGGAGCGGACCTGGCGGGAGCGCGCGGAGATTCCTGCACACGACGAACGGCTGAATGAAGTCGTACGCTGACTCCCGCGCGTCGCGAAAGCTGCGACGTCCCTTTGCTGTCGCGTGGGGAATTGGAGTCATCCGCGCCTAACTCGTCATCGGCCTGCGATCAATCCCTGCAAAGTAACTACCCTTTCGTAGCCATCTCCTTCTCTCTTGCGTGACCTCCGCGCGGATCCTCTCCCGATTATCAAAAATCTTCTTGCCGAACCACGCTGCAGGACTTACAAAGACTACATCTCCCCTGAATTGGTCATTGCGGGTACAAAGCGATCCGCATGCAATTGTTCCTAACGCTGGTACTTTGTGAGGCTTTGCCGTGGTTCGTTTGTTTCGCCCTGTCTTTCTGCCTGCCGCTCTCCTTTTGCTTTCTTCCTGTCCCGTCTTCGCCGCCACCTGGAGACAACCTACTCCCGACGAACTGAAGATGACGGCGGATCCGGCCGCGCCCGATGCGCCGGCCGTCTATCTGTTCCGTGAAGAGACGGTTGATGACAAGCTGCACTACCACCATCTCTATGCCCAAATCAAAATCCTCAACGACAAGGGCAAGGAAAAATACAGCGACATCGAAATTCCCTACGAGGCCGGCACCACCAATGTCCGCTCCATCGAAGGCCGCACGATTCACCCCGACGGCACCATCGTGCAATTTACCGGTAAGCCTTACACCAAGGAGCTGGTGAAGACGGGCAACACAAAAATCATGGCCAGGGTTTTCTCGATGCCGGAGGTGACGGTCGGCAGCATCCTCGAATACGCCTACGACCTGCAGTACGACGACAACATCGTCATTTCACCCGACTGGGATCTCCAGCAACCGATCTTTGTCCACCACGCCCACTATCGCTTTGTTCCCGCCACCTTCTCTCTGGGCGAAATCTCCAGTAAAGACCAGTTCGGCAAAACGAAGTCGGCAACCCAGTTGCTCTACTATCCTTCGCTCCCGCCGGGCGATAAGGTCGTCCGGTCCATCGATGGAACCTACGACCTCTCCGTCGACAACATCCCGGCCCTGCCCGAGGAAGATTACTCTCCGCCGATCAAGAGCTTTGCCTACCGTCTGGTCTTCTACTATTCCTCCGGCTCCAGCGGAGCCGAATACTGGAAGACCATCGGCAAGGAATGGTCCAAAGACGTCGATCGATTCGCGAATCCTGACGCAGTCCGACAGGCGGTCGCCGGCATCATCTCTCCGACCGACAGCGACGATCAGAAGCTGCACAAGATCTATGCCGCCGTCATGACCGTCGAGAACACCCGCTTCACCCGCGAGCATTCGGCGGCGGAAGATAAAGCCGAGGGCCTGCGTGTGAAGAACGCCGGCGACATCTGGGCCCAGAAGCGCGGCTCCGACGACGAGATCACGCGTCTGTTCATTGCGATGGCGCGCGCCGCCGGTTTCAAGGCCTCCGCCATGGCCGTCACCGAGCGGCAGAGGAACATCCTCAACACCGGCTACCTCGACTGGGGTCAGTTCGAAGATGAAGTGGCCATCGTCAACATCGGTGGCAAAGACGTTTACTTTGACCCCGGCCAGCGCTACTGCGAGTACGGCAAGCTCCACTGGATGCACACCGACATCGTCGGAGTCCGCGAGGCCGATAACGGCATCGCGCCCCTCATCACACCGGCGGGGTCTTACGCCGACAACGAAACCATACGCAATGCCGACCTCGAGCTTGCTCCCGATGGCTCTCTCAAAGGCACGATTCGCGTCTCCATGAAGGGAGCCGAGGCTCTGCGCTGGCGGCTTAACGCTCTCACCGCCGACGAGCAGGAAGCCAAATCCGACTTCGAAAAAGAAATTCAGGAACGCGTTCCCGCCGGCGTGACGGTGAAGATGAACCACTTCGTCGGCATGTCCGAGCTCAACTCGGCCCTCCTGGCCGTGCTCGATGTCAGCGGCAGCATGGGCACCGTCGCCGGCAAGCGCGTGATCATGCCGAGCTCTTTCTTCCAGGCTCGCGTCACGCCTCTGTTTGCAGAGACCAAACGGGAAAGCCCCATCGATCTCCGTTATCCGTATGCCGACGAGGATCGTGTCAACATCAAGCTCGGTCCCGGCCTGTCTCTGGAGGGTCTGCCCACCGACGCCTCCGTGCCCATGGAGAAACTCGCCGCTTATTCCGTGAAGTACAAGAACGACGCCAATACCTATACCGAGGACCGCGTCATTGCCCTCGGCGCCGCCCGCTTTAAGAAGGAGGAATATCCCGAGCTCCGCGACTTCTTCCAGAAAGCCGGCGCCCAGGATGGGCAGCAACTCGTGTTGAAGCGCGCCGCCGTCGAAACCGCGTCGGGCTCTGCCCAATGATCCTGACCGGAACAAACAGCATGAGTCGGCCCGCAACGCATCCCATCGCTCCTCTTCAATCGTTCGTTAAGCTGGGATTCTTTGCCGTAGCCGGACTGTGCGCACTTCTCTGCACGCCGGCCGCACGCGCCGCAAAGGAGCAGCCCGTTCCCGACTGGGTCGTCCAGGCCTCTACTGCCGCGCCGCTCAAACCTGAGTGGCACGATGCCAAAGCTGTGTACCTCCTCGCGGACACGCTGATCACGGTCCAGCCCGACGGCCGTGTTATCAGCCGTTACCGCGCCGTCGTCAAAATCCTCCGTCCCCAGGGCCGCGACTACGCCACCCCTGTCGCTTCTTTCTCTAGTGATACAAAGCTCCAGTCCTTCCATGTCTGGAGCATCGGACCCGACGGCCATCGCTACTCCATGAAGGATTCGGAGTACATCGAGGCGGGCGATCCCGCTTACGGCATGCTTTATGTTGATATCCGGCACAAGATCGCCTCGCCCCCGGCGGCCGATCCCGGTGCAGTCGTCGCATGGGAATCCATCAAGCAGATGCCCTCCTATCTCAGCGAAGACACCTGGGGATTCCAGAACGCCATTCCGACCCAGCATTCCGTCTACGAAATCGATCTGCCCTCCGGATGGCATGAGGAAGCCGTCTGGTCCCATCACGCCCCTCTCCAGCCAGCACAACCTGCCCCCAACCAGTTCCGCTGGGAGCAGCAAAACATCGACGGCATCGACCTCGATAACGTCGCGCTCCCCCCGGCATGGGAGGCTCTGGCTGGACGCATGACGGTCCACTTTGCTCAGGATCCGCTCCCCCAGGGTGAGGCCCTCTGGGC
>DASZYN010000216.1:0-6991 GCA_035545435.1 Acidobacteriaceae bacterium
CATGCTGGTGCGTAAAGCGCGTCTCCAGGACGCCACCAACATCTACGAACTGGTCAACTCGCTCTCCGGAGACGGCACCCTCCTCCGCCGCCCCTTCGCCGAGATCTGCGAAAACGTTCGCGACTTCACCGTCGCTGAATCGGAAGGCGGCATCTTCCTCGGCTGCGGCGCGCTGCACCTCTACGGCCCCCACCTCGCCGAGGTCCGCTCCATCGTCGTCCGCCCCGAAGCAAAAAGTCACGGTGTCGGTGGCGAATTACTCCAGTCGCTACTCGCTGAAGCCGAGCAAAACGGCGTCGGCTGCGTCTGCCTCTTCACCCGCATCCCCGACTTCTTCTTCCGCTACGGCTTTCGCGAGGTTGAGGACCGCACCGCCCTCCCCGACAAAATTTTCAAGGACTGCCAGAACTGCCCACGCCTTTACAAGTGCGATGAAGTCGCGATGGCTCGCGGCCAGGTTCCCAAGGTCTCGATCCTCGGACCCCGCATCGAGGCGGAACAACTGGTACGGCTGAGCGTTTAAGTCTTCCTGGCATGACGCACGCTGGCTTCCCGTGGATTGCCGATGAGGCGAATCGCCGGATACCCCGCGCTATGCGATGACATGGCGTTCTACCTGCCGATCCGCTTTGGGAATGCGCGATCCAGGCGTCCTGTTTTGGAACACGTTCGCCACGATTCCCCCATCAATTCAAGCCAAGGCCGCTCGCGGTCGATACCTTCACTTACGAGGGGATCTCTTATGGCCGTGCGTGTTGTTCCATCCACGTTTGAAGTGCTCGATGCCACCGGCGACGCCATCGTCGATCCATCCCGGTGCGTTCCCGGCGTTGCCCCAGATGGTCTCCCCGAGGTGAACCTCGGCGCCTTCCGCGGTCTCGCTTTTGCACTGATCCTTCAGACCGTCCTCTTCCTGCTGGGTGCCGTCGCCTGGGAATTTTTCCGTTCGCTCCGCTGATCGTGCTGGGGCGAATCCGCTGCCACATGGGCGTTACGCCACTGGCCGGCGCTGCGCTACTCTCTCTCCATGGACCTCGTGATCAACGGACGCCCCCGCTCCTTCCCTGAGCTGGCCGCATCCTCCTCGCTCCAGGACCTCGTCTCTGCCCTCGCTCTCAAGTCCGACCGCGTCGCCGTCGAACAGAATGGCGCCATCGTCGCACGTTCCTCCTGGCCCGCAACTCCGATCGCCGATGGCGACAAATTTGAGATCGTGCAGTTCGTCGGCGGTGGCTCCGCCTAACCGCCCGGCAATCTTTTGTCCGGGAATTCCTGCAATCTTCCATACACCCGCCCAATTACCCTGTTGCCATGAAGAAGATTCGCTGGGGCGTCCTCTCCACAGCCAACATTGGCGTTCGCAAAGTCCTTCCCGCCATGCAGCGCGGCCAGTTCACCACCGTGGCCGCCATCGCTTCGCGCGACCTCGCCAAAGGCCGCGCCGTCGCCGAACAGCTCGGCATCCCCACGGCCTACGGGTCCTACGAAGAACTCCTTGCCGACCCCAACATCGACGCCATCTACAACCCCCTCCCCAACCAGCTCCACGTTCCCTGGACCATGAAAGCTGCCGAAGCCGGCAAGCACGTTCTCTGCGAAAAACCCATCGCCATGAGCGCCGGCGAAGCCCATACCCTCCTTGCCGTCCGCGATCGCACCGGCGTTCTCATTGGCGATGCCTTCATGATTCGTTCCCACCCGCAGTGGCTGCGCATGCGCGCCCTGATCGACGAAGGCCGCATCGGCATGCTGCGCTCCGTCGCTGCCCACTTCAGCTACTTCAACGTCGATCCCGCCAACATCCGCAACCAACCGGAGACCGGCGGCGGCGCGCTCTACGACATCGGCTGCTACTGTATCCAGTCCGCCCGCTACGCCTTCGGCTCGCAGCCCACCCGCGTCTGCGGCCTCATCGACCGCGATCCCCAGCTCAGCACCGACCGCCTCACCTCCGCGCTCCTCGACTTCCCTGCCGGCCACGCTATCTTCACCTGCTCCACCCAGCTCGTCCCACACCAGCGCGTCAACTTTTACGGAACCGAAGGCCGCATCGAAATCGAGATCCCCTTCAACGCGCCTCCCGATCGTCCCACACGCCTCTTCATCGATGACGGCAGTGACATCACCGGCGCCCACATTGTCACCGAGACATTCCCCGTCGTTGATCAGTACACCCTGCAGGGCGACGCGTTCTCGCGTGCAATTCTCGAAGGCACGCCCGTCCCCGTCTCCCTCGAAGAGGGCATTGCCAACATGGCCGTCATCGACGCAATCTTCCAGTCAGCGCAATCCGGAGTATGGCAACCGGTGCGCTGATCGCGCATGAAGATCGTCCGCCAGACCGAAGGCGAACTTATCGTCCAGGACAGCAGCGTCTGGATGGGCGTCCTGCTCGCAGCATGTAGCCTGTTTCCGCTCTACATTGCCCTGACCCACGACGAGCACCGGCTTTTTGTCGCCTTTGGATGCCTGCTTCTCTTCGCTATCCCCTGGATTCGCCGCGCCACTTTCACCTTCGACGCCGCCACGCAAACCATTCGCTGGAACCGCATGCGCTACCTCATCACCCGCACCGGCTCCCTACCCTTCTCCGACATTCAGGCCGTCGATATCCAGTCCACCAGCCGCGGACAGTCCAACGTGAACATCTACCGTCTTGCACTCGTTACTCGTCAGGGAACGATGCCCATGTCCGACGTCTACAGCAGCGGCGAAAGTCTGTATACGAACGCCCGCGACGCCATCCAGCGCTTTCTCAAACTCGAGCGAAATTCAACCAACACCTCCATCGCCGCCGGCATCGACATCTCCATTCGCGCTGCAACAGGGCCGCAAAATCGATGCCATTCAGCTCCTGCGCAGCACCGAAAACCTCTCCCTCACTGCCGCCACCAGGCGCATCGATGCTATCGACGCCTCCATGATTTCCGTCGCCCGGTAGGGTCCCGCAAATTTCGCCGGCGGCGACACATGCCGCTGCAAGCCCGTATTCTGTTGAGCAATGTCCCAGCCTCCGCTCAGAGGTCTACCCGTGACCCTTTTCGCTCCGCTGCTCGCCGGCAATACTCTCGGCTCTGCCGTCAACAGCTTCGTCATCGCAGAATGGTCCGCAGAGGGCACACCCGCAGGATCCGAACCGCAGAGTCAGGCCCCGCTCCACCTCCACCACAGCGATGACGAAGCCTGGTACGTACTCGAAGGATCTCTGAACATCCGCCTTGGCAGCGAAGTCATCGAAGCTCGCGCCGGTTCCCCCGTCCTCGTTCCTCGCGGAACGCCGCACACCTACTGGAATCCTGCTCCCGAGGCCGCTCGCTATCTTCTTCTCATGACACCGCGCATCCACGCGCTCATCCAGGCCATCCACGTACTGCCTGAACGCAGTGCGCCAACCCTGCGCGCACTGTTCAGCCAGCACGACTCAGAGCTACTCTAGCCTCGTGAACGTCGCATCCATGATCGAACCATCCGTCTTGTCTCGTCTCCATCACGAACTCATCTCCGGCCTCATTCAAACCGGTGTCTGTCCCACCAACACCGAACTGGCCCTTCGCCTCCAGGCCACCCCCGCAGAAATCGACGACAGGCTCGGCGGACTCGCGGAAATGCACGGAGTCGTCCTCCATCCCCACCGTCCAGCGCCATGGATCCTCCACCCCTTTTCGCTCACGCCCACCCTCAACTGGATCGAGGGCCGCGGCCGCAGCTGGTGGGCTCCCTGCATCTGGTGCGCCTTCGGTGTCGCCACTCTGGTCGGCGGCGAAGTTCGCGTACACTCCCGCTATGGCGCCGAATGCGACCCCATCGTCATCCCCGTGCGCGATGGACATCCGATCGGCTTCGAGTCCGTCTTCGTCCACTTCGCCATCCGGCCGGCGCGCGCCTGGGACAACGTCCACGAGCACTGCTCCATGGTGCTTCCCTTCCGCCATATCGAAGAGATCGGACGCTGGTCCAGCCGCCACGGTCTCCCGCGCGGCGAGGCCGTTCCCCTTCATCAGGTCGCGGCGCTCGCCCGCGCCTGGTACGGAACGCACGCCGATCCGGGATGGCGCAAGTGGAGCGTCGCCGAAGCTCAGGAGATCTTCCGCCAGGCGGACCTTACGTCCGCCTTCTGGAATCTCGAAAGCAAAGAGGGCCGGTTCTAGTCAGCGCCTCGCTCCCATCGCTGCTCGGCTACACTGGCCAGCATGTTCCTGAAATGCGCGACGGCTTCACTCCTTGTTATTGCCGCCACCGTTCCCACGTTTGCGCAGTCCGATTCTGCCCTCACCGCGCGGCTGCAATCGCAAATCGCCGGCTTCCACGGAAAAGTCGCCCTCTACACGCGCGACCTCGCTACCAACAAAACCGTCGCCATCAACGCCGACGAGCCCGTGCCCACCGCCTCCGTCATCAAGCTCGGCATCCTCTACACCGCGCTCCAGCAGATTCGCGCCGGCCGCGCCCACTTTGATGACCGCCTCATGCTCAACCAGGACGACCAGGTACCCGGCTCCGGCGTCCTTCTCTTCCTAGATACGCCCCACACCCTCACCCTCAAAGATGCGCTCACTCTCATGATCGCCGTCAGCGACAACACCGCCACCAACCTCGTCATCGATGACCTGGGTCTCGACACCATCGACAACGAACTCACCGCGCCCGCGCCGCGCGGTCTCGCACTGAAAAACACATGGCTCTACAAAAAGGTCTTCAAAGACGCGAACGGTCCCCAGCCCGCCGATCAGCCGAAGTTCGGTCTCGGCAAAACCACCGCCCACGAAATGGCCTCCATCATGGAGCGCTTCGTCACCTGCAACCTCGGCCCGGCACCCGGCGACGCCTCGGCAGCCCCTGGCCCAGGTGCAACCGCCATCCCGTCCGACCAGGATCTCTGCAAAGCCGCGATCCACATGCTCAAGGTGCAGTCCGACCGCGACATGATCCCGCGCTACCTGGAAAAGCTCGACACCACCGAAGGTGATTCGGCCATCGCCGACAAAATCGGCGCCCTCGATCACGCCCGCAACGATGTTGGCGCCGTTTACACAAAGCACGGCGTCATCCTGATCTCCGCCTTTACTCACGACAACGAGGACACCAGCTGGACCGTCGACAATACCGCCGAACTCCTCATCGCAAAGATGGCAAAAACGATCGTCGACGCCTGGGCGCCGACGCCGTGATTTACTCTCGCGTGAGTTGCCCGATCATCTCCGCCCACTCCGGCCAGCCCAGGGTCAATGCTTCCCTCGCTCCCGACGCATAGTCCGCATAGTCAAACCCCGGGCTCACTGTGCATCCCAACAACGCAACCGTTCCGCCCGGAATCAACCGCGTTCCCTGCCACACTCCCTGCGGCACCACCGTCTGCAGTCGTTGCCCCTGCGCCAGGTCCTGCCCGAGGACCACTCGCTTCCCGGTCCCATCCGGCCAAAGCTGCAACATCTCCACTGCGTCGCCGAGATAGAAGTGAAACACCTCATCCGACGCGAGCTTGTGCATCTCGGAAAAATTCCCCGGCTCCAGCAGATAGTAGATGGCTGTCCCCGCCGACCGAGCACCCCTGTATCGGCCTGTCGGCAACGCCTCCAGCGGAATTGACTCCTCCGCCCTCCACGTTTCCCGAAACCAGCCACCCTCGCGCGGATGCGGCTCCAGCCCCAGCATCCTCTTCAATTCCGCAGCGTTGATCGTATTCGCCATGCCCGCATCCTAACCTGGGTTCCCACAAGCATCCGCGCGCGGTTCCGTTGACCACTCCTTTCGCCAAACACGATCGCTAGCTGAACGCTGCCAACGAGGGGCGGAACATTGTCTGCCTCTCCGTTGTCTATCCGCACAGAGACGCGAGCACAACCGGCTCGAACGTCTCTCAGCCCTCGCTCTCTTCGGCAGTTCGATTCCTGCGCTCCGGGCCCTGAGCTCTGAGCCTTGTTCCGGAGGGGACCCATGTTCGAAGACAGCACCTTCGCATCCGCGAATCGCATCCACACTCGCAGCTCCCGTTACGCAGCAGGCTCGCTCTTTCTGCAAACGTCTCTCCTCGCCATCCTTGTGCTCATTCCCTTTCTCTATCCCAACGCGCTCCCTCCGAAATTCCTGTCAGTCTCCCTGATCGCACCCACGCCGCCGCCGGCCGCGCCCGTGGTCGAGCCCCAACACGCCATCGCCTCCACTTCCCACACTGAACTCCTGACCTCCACCATCCAGGCGCCGTCCACGATCCCGACGCGTATCCCCCACATCGTCGATTCCGGACCTCCGGGGGCCATTCCCTCCAGCGCCTTCGCCAACTCCGGCACGAACACGCTCCCGCTCGGACCCGCCACGCCTTCAGTGACACCCCGCGTTCAGACCGCCAAACACACCGGCCCTATTCACATCTCGCAAGGCGTCGCTGCGGGGCAACTCATCGTCCCCATCCAGCCTCGCTACCCACCCATCGCCCGCGCGACGGGCACCCAGGGCACCGTCATGGTCTCTGCCATCATCTCCACCGACGGTCGCAGTGAGAGCCTCCGCGTCCTGAGCGGTCCGCCGATGCTGATACCGGCAGCCGTCGACGCGATCCGCCAAGCCCGCTATCGGCCATGGACTCTCAATGGCGCACCCGTTGAGGTGGAGACCACCATCAACGTCGTCTTTTCCCTTGGAAACGACTGACGAGTGAAGGCGAGCGAAAGGCGGGCCAGGGACGAGAGGTGAATCGAGCGGACGAGCAAGTTCAGGACGATCAGAGAATGGATGGCTGCCCGAGATTCAACCGGGAACGAGGCTAACTGCGCGATCCTTCACTCGCCTTCGACTCGCTTCCTGCTCGCCTTTCACTCGTTTTTTGCTGGTCTTTCACTCGCCCTTTTCCATCAGGCTTCCCCATTCGTGTGACTCGCATCACTCTAATCGTCGCGATTGTTGCGATACGATGAACAGCGATGCGGGTCCTCGTTTATTCAGCTCCGTGGTGCCGTGATTGTCGCGAGGCCAAACGCTTCCTCGAATCGCACCA
>DASZYN010000217.1:0-4087 GCA_035545435.1 Acidobacteriaceae bacterium
GGGGGCAACGAATCCTGCGAATGCAGAGGAGGGGACGATCCGGAAGAAGTATGCGGGGTCGATCGAGGAGAATGCGATTCACGGGTCGGACGCCGAGGAGACGGCGCAGTTCGAGATTGGGTATTTCTTCGCCGGGCATGAGCTGGTGTAGTTCGCCGCCAGTCGGGAAGCAAAAGGACCGGGGCATAGGCTCCGGTCCTTTTGCTTTTGTGCTGGGCGGTTGGCCCAGAGTTGTTTCCCGATTTGAGATGCGAACGGTACTTTCGCGTGGAGCGAGAGCTCGGATTTCTTGATTTGCAAAGGCTGGAGGACGAAGCTTCTTGCTGTGGGGTGAACTTGGCCGTCTCAATGCGGCTGTCGGCGCCCCGTCGCTTCCGCTTCCCGATTCGGGACGCGAACGGTACTTTCGCGCGGAAAAGCGGCCCGGATTTCTTGATTAGCGAGGGCTGGAGGGCGAAGCTTCTTGCTCTGGGGTGAACCTGGCCGTCTCAATACGGCGGGTTTTGTACGGCGGTTTCGGACGGTTCCTAGCGAGTCTTCATGACTTCCAGAACCAGCGAGTCCATGCGGGCGTGCACCATGCGGTCCACGTTGCCGAGCACGCGCCAATAGAGGAAAAAGCTCGCAGCTGCCAGGACGAGAAAGATGGGAACGGGCAGCCACGGTTCGCCGAGAAAGGCACAGGGTGCGATGACCAGAGCGCCGATGCCGAGGATCCCGAGCTGCGTAACAAAGCTGGTGAGGTTGTTGCCCACGGCGCCGGTTTCGCGGCGCATGCGGGTCATATTGATGCGGTAGGGCATGTTGATGGAAAGCAGATTGCCGATTGTAAAGTTCGCAGGAACAGCAAAGAGCAGCCAGGCCAGGGTCGCGGCGGCAACGCTGGGGACCGGCCATCCAAAGCGATAGATCACCACGGCGGAGATGAGGATCGCCTCGATCGAGAAGATGGCGAGATGGAGGAAGTTCTTGCCGAGGATAACGGTGCGCATGGGAGTGGGCGACAGAAAGAAGAACTGAATGCCCTCACCTTCCATACCGAGGTTGTTGGAGATAATGCGGGCGAGACCGAGGAAGGCCCAGACCATGCCGATGGGGAGGGCATATTCGATGCGAATGCTGCTGACGAGCCGACCTCCGCGAAAGGCACCTCCGAAGACGAAGACCATGACGAGCGGAGCGGCGAGGTTGTAAAGCATAGGGCCGCTGCGCAGGAGGTAGCGGAGGTCTTTTTCGATGACGGCGGCGATGGGTCCGGAGAAGTCGAGCGTCGGGCGGCGGAGTTTACCGGTTGTCTTTGCGCGGCGGCGGGGGGCTTCGCTGAGGTTTTCGCCGCGACTCTCGGACTGGAGGCGCAGACCGAGGAGACTGCCAGCAGCGAGAGTAAAACAGCCGAGCCAGAGCAGATCGGCAAAACCATAAAGAGGATCGTGATCCGCCATGGAGTGGATGGAGCCGACGGCGAGGCCGGGTGGGAGGAGGCGCTGCACGTTCATGATGCGGGTTCCAACGCGACTGACGGTTTGCTTGTCGATGCCGGAGAAGGGATGGCTGTTGGCGCTCTGGCGGTAGACCGGGTTAAAGACCTGGGCAGCAAGAGCGAGGAAGAGAAAGATGGCGGTGACGATTTCGCGCGTGCGGCGCTGCGCGAGCCAGCGCTCGATCCAGGCAAGGATGGTGCGGGCGAGGAGGAGGTTGAAGAAGACGAAGAGAGCGAGGGTGAGGAGGGTCCAAAGGAAGAGGTCGGGGCGGGCGACGCCGATGCCGATGCCGATGGCAATGGCCCAAATGATGCCGATGAGGGTGGAGGGGGCGGCAAGTCCGTAGACGAGGTAGAGGACGACCCAGGAACCGAAGCTGACGGGATAGCGAAGGAGGTGGCTGAGTTCGGGATTTTGGCCGCCGATGGCGGGAGCGAGAGCGGCGAAGAACTGCCAGGAGAGCAGAAGGACCCAGAGCTCGAGCGCGATTCCGTTGAAGGTGTCGTGGGAGGCCGCGGCCCAGGCGCCAAAACCGAGACCGAAGGCGGGGCCGCCGGCGATGAGACAGAAGAAGATGAAGACGAGGATCTGTGCGCCGAATTCGAGATTGCCGCGGCGGGTGCGCAGAGAATTGATCAGGATGCGGAACTGGACCCAGGCGATGGTGGTGTATTGCCGGCGGGCGAGGGGTGAGAGGAACCCTGTGGCGCTGGCGCTCTGCGGGGGCTGAACGGTTTCTACGCCAGCCATGAAAGCTCCTGGAGGGGTTCTTCGGCTCCTGCAGAAGAGCCACTGACGATGCGGAGGAAGATTTCCTCGAGGGTGAGTTTTTGTCCGGCTTCGGCTAGCTCGCCGGGGATGGCGGTAACACCGGCACGCAGTTCATCGAGCGAACCGTTGGCAACGATGCGGCCCTGATGAATGATGGCGACGTGGCTGCAGAGGCGCTCGACGATTTCGAGGACATGCGACGTGAGGAAGATGGTGGCGCCGCGTTCGGTCATGCGCTGGAGCATGGCCTTAAGGGTGCCGGCAGCGATGGCGTCGACGCCTTCAAAGGGCTCGTCGAGGAAGAGAATGCGGGGGCCGTGGATGACGGCTGCGGCGAGGGCGAGCTTCTTCTGCATGCCGTGGGAGAAGTCGGTGACGAGCTTCCTGGGCTCGTCGGCGAGATTCATGAAGTCGAGGAGTTCCTCGGTGCGCCGGTTGGTGGTTTCGCGGTCGAGGCCGTACATGCGGCCGGCGAAGCGAAGGTATTCGGAGGCGGTGAGGCGGCCGAAGAGGGCGAGGCCTTCGGGCACGACGCCGATCTGACGCTTGACGTCGAGGGGGTGAACCGAAAAATCGATACCGAGGAGGTGAATGCTGCCGGAAGTGGGGGCGAGGAGTCCGGTAAGCATTTTGATGGTGGTGGATTTGCCGGCACCGTTGGGGCCGAGGAATCCGAAGAACTGGCCAGCCGCGACATCGAGGGAGATGTTATCGACCGCGGTGAAGGAGCCGAAGCGGCGGGTGAGGTTTTGGACGGAGATGGCGGGAGAATCCATTGGAGGTAGGGTACAGCGTACAGGGGGCGGGGCGCAGGGGCACGTGGGGTGTGCAGGGTGGAGTTGCTTTCCTCCTCAACGGTTGTAAGTCCAAGAGTGAACGAGGTGCATGTGTCGAAACAAGGATGGATTTGGCTGTGTTGCGGTTTGCTGGCACTGCAGCTACAGGGGCAACAGAAATCGCCCGTGCCGGAGATTTTTGCGCCTGGGGTGATCTCGGGACCGGGGAACGATGGAGCGCCCACGTTTTCGCCGGATGGCAAGACGCTCTACTTTACGCGGAGTGCGGCGCACTGGACGGCGATCGTGGAGTCGCACGAGGTGAATGGGCAATGGAGCCGGCCGACGCTGGCGCCGTTTTCGGGGGAGTGGCCGGATTCTTCTCCGGCGATGTCGCCGGATGGAACTTTCATCGTATTTCAGTCGACGCGTCCGATGGCGCCGTTGAAGGAAGCGCCGAAACCGGGCGTGCCCATTCCGGGGATCGTTTCGAATTTGTGGCGGGTAGATCGAACCGGATCTGGCTGGAGCGCGCCGGTGCGGCTGCCGGATACGGTGAACATTGGGCGATCGATCTGGAAGCCGAGCATCGCGGCGGACGGAACGATTTACTTCACGAACATCGACAACAAGGGTGGGAAGCGGCTGTATTCGGCGCGGTTTGTGCAGGGCAGCTACGAGATGGCGCAACCGCTGCCGTTCAGCGATGGGACGAAGGCGGATGTGGATCCGGAGATCGCGCCGGATGGGTCGTTCCTGGTGTTCTGCAGCGCGGGGCGGCTGGGCGACACGAATAAGGATCAGCTGTTCCTTGTACGGCGCAACGGAGCGGGATGGGGAGAGGTAGAGCGGATCCGCTACGAAGGAGACGAGAAACCGTACGGGCCGAGCACGGATGACGAGCCGCGGCTGGGGCCCGATCACAGGACGCTGTATTTCAGCAGCGATCGGGCGGTAGTGGTGCATTTTCCTCGGACGCGGGAGATGGCGGAGAAGGATCTGGAGCGGCTGGACAGCTGGGACAACAGCAATAACAACGTGTGGTCGATTTCGTTGACG
>DASZYN010000218.1:0-3450 GCA_035545435.1 Acidobacteriaceae bacterium
TTCTTTGCGCCGTCGAGGAAGAGTTTCGCGGCCTGGGCGCGATCGTGCTTGGAGGCGGGATGTTTCGCATCGTCTTTTTCCGTGTCGGGGCCTGACTTTTCGGCCGCGGCGGGCGGGGTGTTCGGGATCGGCGATACGGCCGCGTCGCCGGCTGGTCTTGCCTGGCCTGCCGCCTGAGGCACTGACGCCGCGGCGATCGCGGCTGCCAGGATCGCTGCGCAGGCGAGGCTACGAAGCATGGCTCTCCGCCTTCGCAGACAGTCCCGACGCCTCGAGCAGCGCTTCCAGGGTGGTGGTGCACCCCTCGGGCTCGTACTCCATGAGCTGGTCGAAAGTGTATCGGCCGGTGGCCACTGCGATGGTCGCAAGGCCGTTGGCTCGCGCCGCTTCGATGTCCCGCGGAGTATCGCCGATGACGCACATCGTCGCCGTATCTCCAGGGCCATCGGTGGACTGGAGGATCGCCCGCGCCTGCTCGGCGGCGTGCGCGATCATATCCTGGCGCGCCTCGAAGCGATCGCAGAAGCCACCGAAACGGAACCAGCGGCGGAGCCCGGCATTCTCAATCTTGATCCAGCCAATCTCTTCCAGATTTCCGGTTGCTACACCCAGGAGCGCACCCTTGCCTTCGAGATGTTCCAGCATCGCCTCCACGCCGGGCATGACGGTCCACAGCATCTCCGCGCGGCGTTCGGCCACATGCTCGCGCATGGCGCGCAGAACGTCCTCGCGATGCGGCCGCCACACGCTGTCGTCGATGCTGGCCAGCGCGAACGCATCGCGGAGGATACCGGGATCGGTATTGCCCGACAGCACGACTCCATCCAGCACCAGATCCCGGCCCATGACGTCGCGGACTCCCCTGAAAAAGGCGTCCACGTGAACCCGGTCGCGATGGCGCATCAGCGTTCCGTCAATGTCGAAAAGGTAGGCCCGCTGTTCGTCCCAGCGGAAACCTTCCTTCACGTAGACGCGCGCCTCGGGCGTTGTGCTCATGCTTACAGGGTATAAGGCGGGGACGGATCACGTCACATCGCCGCCGGTCTGCCCTCCCGACGCGCCTTCCCGAGGACACAAAAGGCTCGCGGTCAGCGCGCCTCGGGTGGGTTGCGATTCGTGCGGGCGATGAGATTCTTCGATTTTCTCGATGGATTCCGAGAGGGCTGCGGATTGCCAGCCGGCCGTCTGTTACTACGCGCGCTCCCCGCGCCGGCTGCCATCAAAGACGCCGCGTTCGCGCTGAGGCGGACGCCGTTGCGCCGTGCGGACCTGCGCCGGGTCGATCTTCAGATCGGTGAGAATACGGCTGAGGGTGTTGCGGTGGACTCCCAGTTCTTTCGCCGCTTTGCACTGGTTGCCGCGATTGCTGGACAGGACCTCCAGAATGAAGCGCTTCTTAAATTCGCGCACGGCTTCGTCGTAGGTGATGCCGCCTGCGTGCATCTGGGTGATCAGGTTGTCCAACTCACGTTTCACAGGAACCTCTTTCCCGATCCCGGTCGATGCCGGGGCAATCTCTCAAATATCGTACCCAGCCCAAACCCTAAGCCGCCGGTTTCATCCACGCCGGCTGCGCCTTCCGCAGGACGACTACACCGCTCCTGATCCGATCTCCCAGTTCGGCAGGAGCCACTGCCGCGGCAGTATGCGCCATGCCCAGGAACTCCGGAGCAAAGCGTGACTGCCGGAACCACGTCGCATTGGGCCAGAAAGCGGCAATGACCATGACGGCAACGGTCACCAGCGCGCATCCTTTCAGCAGACCGAAGGCAGCGCCTGCCAGTCGATCCATCCAGCCCAGCCCAACCGACTTCACCGACCAGCGGATGAGCCTTCCCACAATGCCGGCCACAAGCATCACACCCAGCGCGATCGTGATGAACGAGAGCGTCTCGTTGAGCGCGATCGAGTGAACCCACTGACCCATCCAGGGCGTCAGCTTCTGGTAATCCCAACTGGCCACCAGCAATCCCAGAATCAGCCCTGCCAGGTTACAAACTTCGAGCACCAGTCCCGCCTTCGCAGCCGACACGACCGAAAGAATCACCACGATCAGGATCACCCAGTCGATGATGGCCATAGCCTGACTCACTAGACCGCCAGCGGCCTGCCCGACAACAAACGATACGCATCCAGATATTTCTGCTGGGTGCGGTTCACCACATTTTCGGGGAGGGCCGGGGCCGGAGCCAGTTTATTCCAGTGAATGCTCTCCAGATAGTCACGAACGTACTGCTTATCGAACGAAGGCTGCGAACGGCCCGGCGAATACAACTCTTTAACCCAGAAGCGCGATGAGTCCGGCGTGAGCGCCTCGTCGGCGAGCACAATGCCCATCGAAGTGGACCCAAATTCGAATTTGGTGTCCGCCAGCAGAATACCGCGAGATTCAGCGTGTGCCGCAGCTTTGTTATAAAGCGCCAGACTGAGGTCACGAAGCTTCTCCGCCGCGTCGCCTCCGATGAGTGTGACCATCTGGTCGAAGGCGATGTTCTCGTCGTGCGTGCCGCGAAAGCTCTTCGTGGCGGGCGTGAAGATGGGACGGCTCAGGCGGTCGCCCTCGCGCAAACCCGGCTCGATTTTGATTCCGCACACCGTTCCGGTAGCCACGTAGTCCTTCCAGCCCGAACCGGCGAGGTATCCGCGCACCACGCACTCCACCGGATACATCTGCGCCCGGGTCACCAGCATCGACCGGTCCTTCAATTCTTTGCGGTACTTCCAAACTTCCTCTGGAAACTCCTTTACGTTGGAAGCGACCAGATGGTTCGGAACAATGTCCTTCAGAAAATCGAACCAGAAGAGGGAGAGCTGGGTGAGGATCATTCCCTTGCCGGGGATTCCGGTGGCCAGCACATGATCGAAAGCGGAGATGCGGTCGGTGGCGACCATCAGCAGGTATTCACCGAGCGCATAAATGTCGCGAACTTTGCCGCGGGCCACCAGAGTGAGGTTGCGGAAGTCGGTTTCGAGCAGCGCTTTCAATTCAACAGGCCTTTCCTGCGGCTTCGCATCGAGTCGTGAGCCGTCTTCGCTTGCACAGACCACCATCGTCGAGGCTGTTGCCGGAGGGAGTGCGTGGGTCGAGCGACCAGTCCCGGAGGGAGACGATGGAATCAAGCTGAAATCCGATTGTGCGATTCACTCTGCGCTTTGTCAACGCTGTGTGAAGGCGTTCATTTTCGCGCTTTCGGCGCGATTTAACTCCGCTTCTCAAGCATGTCAAGAGGAAAGTCGTTGCTATCGCAACAGCGTTTCATCCAGCGGAACACGAGCCCATCAGCGAGCGGCGTTTGGCGAACAGCGTTTAGCGAAAAGCTGTTCGCGAGGAGCGGTGAGCCAGACAGGAGTTCTTCGCCGAAGTCCTTTGCAACGTATCCCGGTAAGGCCCTTCGCTCTGCATTTTCCTGCCGAGAGCAACTTCCAAATGGTCAGGCGCTCAACGCTCTA
>DASZYN010000219.1:0-4337 GCA_035545435.1 Acidobacteriaceae bacterium
GGACTGCACGCATTGAGCCCTCCGCCCTGCGGTATCGGACACTGGTCGTCGCCCACCGTCAGCGGGAACGAATCGACCAGCAGCGAATAGTCCCAGCCCACCGAAACCACATCCACATGGTGCTGGCCGTTCCCCAGCGGCACGCTGGCATCGATGAAGTCGTGATAGCTGTAGCCCTGCTTCAGGTTCTCGGCTACCTTCTGGCCGTCCACCCAGATCTCCATGCCGCGTCCCGGCGTTTCGTTCGTCCCCGCAAAGCTGAAGTTGACCGGCGATGTGACGCCGACGGTGGACGTCGGTCCGCACACGCTGATCCCCGCGGGTCGGTAATCGAGAGGCGTGCAGGCTGGGAAGTTCCCCGTCGTGGTGTTGACCAGCACGAGGGCCTCGGGATTGGTGATGACGTTGTTCACATCCTGGTATTGCCAGACGGTGAGATCGGGCTTGCTGGAGTGGCTGGCGCGGAGGACGTGCCAGTTCCCAATCGAGTCGTTGGTGGAGTAGATGACCTGCTCGGGCTGGAAAGTGCCGTCGCCGTTGCCCTTCATGAAGTCAAGCGTGTACGGAGCGCTCCCCTTACAATCCGCGTCTTCCTGAAGAACGATGTCGGCGTTGCCATCGCCATCGAAATCGGCCACCTGGGGTGGATTCGCCGAGCTCGGGCAGTGTTGCAACGGAATTCTCTCACTGCTGAGCGTACGGCCGTATTGACCCCGCTCCAGATCGAGATAGTTGTTCTCTGTGACGGTCGGATAGCAGCCGGTGCCACAGAAGGTATACGTGACCGGCGAGCCAATCAGGTCCATGATGCCGTCGGAATTGACGTCAAAGCCCTGGTACCAGGTGAGGCTGGCGCTGCTGACGCCGAGGATCGGGCCTCCGAGAACCGGGCCGGGAGTGAAGTTGCCCGTGTTGTCGCCATAGAGAACTGTGGCGTTGTACAGCGTTTGTCCCACCACCATGATGTCGCCCTTGCCGTCGCCGTCGAAGTCGCCGACCGACAGCGATCCCGCCGGCTCATCGGCCATGGTGAACGTGGTCGTCGGGCCGGCGCTGAACGTCCCATCGCCGTTGCCGAGCAGGGTGAGGAGAGTCCCTCCTCCCCCGGTATTCTGATTGCCGATGTCGTAAACAAGGTCGATATGCCCGTCGTGGTTCACATCGGACGCGACCAGACCGCCCGCCTCGGCCCCCAGCGCCAGGCTCGAGGCCAGCGTCAGCGTGCCGTTGCCGGAGTTCCGGTAAATGTAGAGGTCGCCGGTTTCGTTGCTCACGGCAACATCGAGAGTGCCGACTCCATAGAAGTCTCCGGTGGCAAAGTCGATGGCATAACCGGCGGGAAGCGTGTAACAGACGGGCGGCGCATAGGCGCCGTCGCCGGTGGACAGCGCCACAGCAAACGAGCCGGTGCATCCGCTGTTGAACGAGCCCGTATTTTGCGAGACGAAGTCTTCGCGCCCGTCGCCGTTCAGATCGACACGCAGCTGCGTGTTCGGCGGGCCGTTCTGATTCCACAAATTGTTGCTGGAATACGTTGTGGTCGAGAAGGTGACTTGTGCGGAAGCTGGGAAGGCCAACAATACGGACACTGCGGCCCAAAGCAAAGCCAGGCGGGGGGACATGGACTGGACTCCTGAAGAGTTTTGCGATCGGTCGGGCGAAGGGCCGCACGCACCGAAGAGTCGTGTTGGCGCATCTCCCGGTTCGTGGCTTACTGAGGCATCGTGCAACTTCTAGGATGGCCGCCTGAACGGCCAGGGTTGCGCTTTGAGGCGCCTCCCGGTTGCGGTCTCTGCGGTAACGCCCACCGCGCTGCATTGACCCGCCGCGCATTTTCCCGATAAACTAACAAGGTTTGGCGATTCTGCCTGTCCCGCGTGTCTCCGGGACTCTTCGGTTGATTTCCGCCGGAGTCGAAGCACAGTTTCCGCCCAGCTCAGTTTGATACGCGCCCGCAGTTTCCGGTGGTGTGTTCGCCGTCCGGGCGCCGGAGGAATTATGTACGCGGTCATCCGCACTGGTGGTAAGCAGTATCGAGTCGCTCCCGGCGACGTGGTGAAGGTCGAAAGCCTCACGCCCGGAAACAACGGTTCGGTTGAGTTTGCCGACGTTCTCGCCTTCTCCGGCGAATCAGGCTCCGTGGTCAAGCCGCAGTCCGCCAAGGTACTCGGCACCGTGGTCTCGGAAGGGCGGGCGGACAAGATCCTGGTCTTCCACTTCAAGCGCAAGAAGCAATACAAGAAGCTCCAGGGGCATCGCCAGGGTTACACCCAGGTGCGCATCAGCGAGATTCAGGTCGACGGCAACAGCTACACCGCCTAAGCGCGCGTAGCCTCCAACTCCCGCCCAGCGCGGATTCAAGGTTCTGGAATATGGCACACAAAAAAGGTTTAGGCAGCTCCAAGAACGGCCGCGACTCCAATGCACAGCGGCTGGGCGTGAAGATCTTTGCCGGCCAGGTGGTCACTGGCGGATCCATCATCGTTCGTCAGCGCGGAACCCGGCTCAAGCCCGGCCTCAATGTTGGCCGCGGCACCGACGATACGCTCTTCGCAAAAATTGCCGGTCGCGTGAAGTTCATCGACCGGGGCGCGCGCGGCCGCTTTGTCGCCGTCGAACCGGTCGCTGCGGAGTAGATTCGCGGCGAACGCAACATCGATGGCCGGCTCCTCCGGGAGCCGGCCATTTTTCGTGTTGCGAAGACCGACATTTCTCCGGCACGGCTTCTCGCGGGCAAAGCAAAAGCCCCGAGAATGTCTCGGGGCTTTTACGTGAAGAAGAAGACCGCTATCGGGGAGCGACCACCGGGTTCTTCGCCAGAACCCGATCGACCACGCCTTCGATGTCCTGCAGGAAGAAGCCAGTCGGCGCACCCACCATCACCGGCTCGGGCATCTGTCCCAAACCCTTGGCGAGAGCATTCCAGCGGGCCAGCATCGAGCTGGGCGGCAGGACAATCATGTTGCGCTCCGCTTCCGGCTCCGGCAGCAGGAAGTACACAGCCCACGTCAGCAGCACGGCTGTGGTGGCCACCTGATCGAGCAGATCGGCCGCCGAGATCAGTCCTGGGCAGCGAACGGGGATCGCAGCGGAAACCAGATCCGCGAACGCCTGAAGTCCGAATCCCAGCCCGAGCCCGAAGAGCCGGCTGCGGAAGGAACGGCCCAGAGAATGAATGGAAAGCGCGAGGAACGCGAGCAGTGAGATTTCCATCACGCTGACGCAGCGCACGGTTTGTACGCAGATCTGGCCAATCTTGTCGGCGTTCTGAGCGTGTTGTTCGGACAGAGCGTTCGGCAAAGCGATCGCTCCGACCGCGACTACGATCGAAACGACGCTGATCCAGCGAAAGGCCAGGAGGCCCAGACGGCGCAGACCCGGGACAGGTTCCATCACCCGCTTGAAGACTTCCTGAGTCACGAAAAAGATCGAGACGGTGACAGCGAGGTAGGTGATCCAGTAGCCGTAAAAGTAAGCCCGGTAGCGGAGGGTGTCCGTGGCTGCGATCCCGCCGCCGTAGTTGTAGACAATCTCGAGATAGGCGAGGGAAGCGAGCCGAACGACCAGGTACGTTGCCATTGCCGGCAAACGCTGCGCCGATCTGGATTTGAAAAACGAAAAGGCCACCAGCACTACAAGGATCGGCTCAAGTCGTATGAGTAGCTCCTGCAGATGCACCATCGCTTTCCTCTCAGGCCTTGAGGATAGCGAAGTAACATGACCGACTCAAGCGAAAACCTCTAGAAAACAAAGAACCGCGCTGCCACTTTCGTGGTAGCGCGGTTACCGTGGTTCCTGTCGAATCTTTAAGCTTTGCGGCCCGTTCCGTTGGTCCCGGTGCAGTTGGCTCCGGGGCTGCAACGCGGCATCGGCATCGCTGCTACCAGCCCAGTGCCGTTGGTCCCGGTGCAATTGGCTCCAGGGCTGCAACGCGGCATGGGCATCGCTGCCACCAGTCCAGTGCCGTTGGTCCCGGTGCAGTTGGCTCCAGGGCTGCAACGCGGCATCGGCATCGCTGCCACCAGCCCAGTGCCGTTGGTCCCGGTGCAGTTGGCTCCGGGGCTGCAACGCGGCATCGGCATCGCTGCCACAATCGCCTGATGGCTCGAGTTCATTGGAACAGAGCCGACGTGCGAGGTGGCAAATGCTGCTGTGGCACCCGCGATACACAATCCGAGAATTAGGGTCTTGACGGCCTTCATGACTGAAGTACTCCTCAACAAAAGTTGTATGACTCTGCCCACCGCTGTGGTACAGACTCCGCCATACAAAGAGGACTATAGCTGTTAACATGCCCCTGAATATTTCCCCGGCGGTATTATCTAAGTATTAAATGT
>DASZYN010000220.1:0-12511 GCA_035545435.1 Acidobacteriaceae bacterium
GTTCGTTGGAAACAGCTGCGGCGCTCGCTCCTCCAGTCGAAAATCCGTCGGTCGTTCGTATCCAAAAAATGCCTCGCTGTCGCGTACGATCGCCTCGTTCACCGCAATCATCGCCGCCTCAGCCGCGCGTCCATCCCGTCCCGCGCGTTCCACGAGCGCTCGCAGCCCAGCCGCATCAATAAAATCCTGGAGCCACTCAAAGCCCCACTCCAGCGGCCGCACCACGCGATTCTCATCCCGCGTCGTCAGCGCCGTTTCCCAGCGGACCATCCACTTCCCGTACAGCTCTTTCAGCATCAATCCACCATCGTCCGCGGCACCCGCGCACTCACCGCGCACAGCACCTCATAGCTGATCGTCCCCGTCAGGCGCGCCACGTCCGCCGCCGTCACCTTCTCCGCTCCCTGCTCCGAATTCTGAGTTCCGATCAGCACGACTTCGTCTCCCACCTCCACGCCCGGCACATCCGTTACATCCACCGTCGTGTGATCCATCGAGACTCGCCCCGCCACTGGCGCTTTCTGCCCTCGCACCAGCACCGACCCCCGGCTCGACAGCAGCCGGTTCACCCCATCCGCATAGCCCACCGGCAACAGCGCGATCCTCGACGCCCTCTTCGCCGTGAACGTCGCATCATAGCCCACGCTTGCTCCCGCAGAAATTTCCCGCACGCTCACAACCCGCGTCTTCCACTGCATCACCGGCTTCAGCTGTGCCGCACCATCGCTCGGATGCTCCGCGTCCGGCGCATAGCCGTAGAGACTGATCCCCGCCCGCACCATCAGCTGTGCGCCCGTCTGCTTCGCTAACTCCCCCAGTTCAGCGTCCGGCTCCAGCGCCGCCGCCGAACTCCCCGCGCTCAAAAACTGCGGCTTCAGTCCACCATCCACAATCCTATCGATCGCTGTTACAAATTCGCGAACCTGCCCCGCTCGCAGTTCCGCGTTCCCCGGCGTGTGGAAATGTGTCATCACCGCCTGGAGCCGCAGAGGCGAGCTCTGCCCAAAAAGTTCCAGCAGCGGCTCCAGATCCTTCAGTTGAACTCCCTGCCTCGACATCCCCGTATCGATCTCCAGATGTACAGGGCAATCGCCCGGCGCCGCACGCAGCCGCCTTGCCGCCGCTTCCAGCTGCGCCAGGTGCTGCGCATCCCAAACCACCGGCGTCAGATCGTTCTCCAGCGCGGCCGAAGCCTCCCCCTTCCAGATCCCGCTCATGATCAGAATGGGGGCATCCGCAAGCACGCGACGCAGGCGTATGCCCTCATCGACGCACGTCACCCCGAACCACCGCGCTCCATTACTTTCCAACGCCTGCGCGCATGCCTCAAGGCCATGCCCATACGCATTCGCCTTCACCACACACAGCAATTCCGTCTCCGGCCCGGCCAGCCGGCGCAGAACACCATGGTTGTGGATCAGGTTGCTGCGCGAAACCTCAGCCCACGTGGGTCGTGTGCTCGTCATCGTCTCCAGCCTGGCACATCGCGAACAAGGAGTAGCTAACGGCTAGGGCTCCGACCCGATGATTCGGTGCCTTTCGCGAAGCGGTCCCGCCCGAGCGGGACGACGGTAGAAGCCCCGGCCTTCAGGCCGGGGAAACAGCAGCTAGAAAATCTCGGGCCTTTAGGCCCGGAAAACTTCACGTGATCACGCCGCCAGCTCAGCTTATGCGCTTCCATTTCCCGCTAATTCGGCGGAATCCCCGTCGGCCCCGTCGCCGTCTGCGACGGCTGCTCTCCCTTGTGGAAGAACGGGATATGGAACGGCTCGTCCGCCTGGCTCTTTTTCTGCGTCGCCTTCTGCTTGTTCGCCGCCAGCTCCATTACCGCCGTCCGCTGCGCGTTCACACATGCCCAGTGTCTCTGTGTGCGGTTGTAGATATGCGTGAAGATCCCGCGCTCCTCTTTCGTGCTGCCGTTCGCGCGATTCTTAACGATGTACGTCCCACTCACAATCGCCGTATCGCCGAACTCCCGCACGCTCACCACGCGCTGCTCCATGCTCACCGGCTCCGGACCGCCCTTGTCGAACAGCCCCGCGATCAGCTGGTTCCGCGTCATCACGTCGCCATTCGACGCGATGTCCACATACGCCGGCGACAGAAGAAACTCCATCGTGTACTGGTCGTTCTTCACCACCGCGTTGCTCCACTGATCTTCCAGCGCCTGGAACTCCTTCACCGCCGGAGGCTCCTGCGTCTGACCCGGCGCAACCGAATCCGCCTGCTGCGCCCGCACTACGCCCGGCGCCGCGCTCATCGCGCACACACAAACTGCCATCAACCAATTCCGAAAATGCATAGATAAATCCGCTCTCGGGAGAACTCCCTCCATGATAGACGTTCAGCCACCCCCGAAGCCATCGTCATTCCCCTCTGTGAACCCCTTTTTCACAGAACGTTCCTGATTCCTCACAGCGCCCGCGACCCCCTTTCCGTCCTAAACTCATTCAGGATCATGGCTACCACCCCCGATATCGAATTCGAGCGCGGCCTCCCCGCTTCCCTCGACGCCGAACGCACCATCCTCGGCGCCATCCTGCTCGACAACCAGGCCTACAGCGAAGCCGCCACCCGGCTCCGCCCCGAGGATTTCGCCCTCACCGCTCATCAGCGCGTGTACGCCCGCATGGGCGAGCTCATCGACCGCAATCACGTCGTCGACATCGTCACCCTCGCTGAAGAGCTCTCCCGCCGCAAGGAAATCGAATCCGTCGGCGGCGTCGCCTGGCTCGCCTCCCTCACCGAAGGCCTCCCCCGCCGCATCACCATCGAGGAATATGTCCGCATCGTCAAGGACAAGTCCCTCCTCCGCCAGCTCATCAATATCTGTTCCACCGCCATCACCCGCGCCGCCGACCAGAGCGAAGAAGCCCTCGAAGTCCTCAACGCTGCCGAAACCTCCCTCCTCGAAGTCACCGAGAAAGGCATCACCCGCGGCTTCACCAGCCTTCACGAAATCGTCGCCGGCTCGTTCAAATCGATCGATAACCTTTACGCCCAGGGTCAGCACCAGGTCACCGGTCTCCGTACCTTCCTGACCAAATTCGACGACATGACCGCCGGCCTCCAGAATTCCGAGCTCATCATCATCGCCGCCCGCCCGTCCATGGGCAAAAGCGCGCTCGCCATCAACCTCGCCCAGAATGCCGCCATCAAAGGCGGCAAAGTCGTCGCCGTCTTCTCCCTCGAAATGTCGAAGGAGTCGCTCCTCCGCCGCATGCTTGCCTCCGAAGCTCACGTCGGCGCCAAACTGATCCAGACCGGATTCATTCCCCGCGACGAGCGCGAGAAACTCACCAACGCCCTCGAGCGCCTCGTCGAAGCGCGGATCTTTATCGACGACACCCCCGGTATTTCCCTCACCGAAATGCGCGCCAAGGCCCGAAGGCTGCGCCAGTCCGCCGGTGCCCTCGACCTCATCGTCGTCGACTATCTGCAGCTCATGACCGCCGGCTCATTTGGCGGCCCGGAAGGGCGTCGCTACGAGAACCGGACCCAGGAAGTATCGGCCATCTCGCGCGGTCTCAAAGCGCTGGCCAAGGAACTTGAGATCCCCGTGGTCGCGCTTTCTCAGCTCTCCCGCGCCTCCGAGCAGCGCGGCGGCGATCGCAAACCCATCCTCTCCGACCTCCGCGAATCGGGCTCCATCGAACAGGATGCCGACGTCGTCGCCTTCATCCACCGCGAGAGCTACTACAACCGCGAAGATCCCGACCTCGAGCACAAAGCCGAGATCATCATTGCCAAACAACGCAACGGCCCAACGGGCTCCATCGACGTAGGCTGGGTCTCCGACTACACCCTCTTCGCCGACTTAGACGAATACCCCGGCCAGGACGCCGGCGGCGACTACTAGCGAAGCAAGGGAGGCCCCGCGGCTTTGCCGGGGAGGCAGTCAAAGTTCGACGTTTCCGGAAGTTGAATTTGTTTTTGCAGTTTCGGATGCCGGTCGCATCGGAGTGTCTGCCGTTGCCGTTGTTTTTGCTTTTACCGGTTGCGATCAGGCCCCTTTGAGGGCCAGCAACCGTAAAGCCTCCGGCTTTGCCGGAGGATACTTACTTGAGAGCGATCAATGAGTCAGCGGCGGCGGCCAGCGAATCAGCGACTAAATCCGCCCGACGCCAAGTTCGAGTTCTAACTTCCGGGTGCACATCCTGGTCGCGTGCCGCAGTTGCACGCGAGAAGAGTGGCCATAAGTGGCAAGAATGATCGGCCACCCAAAACCGACACGAGGGCCAGGTTCACCCCACAGCAAGCAGAAGACTCCTTTATCGCGTCCCAATCCACAGGAATCGCCCGATGCGGCAATCAAAGGTACTCTGCCTGTTCCCATCCCGGGAAAATTCCGGAGCACCAGCCTTAGCAGCCCCAGAAACCAGCCGACGGCCAGGTTCACCCCACAGCAAGCAGAAGAATCCTTTATCGGGGCCCAATCCACAGGAATCGCCTGATGCGGCAGCCAAAGGTACTCTGCTTGTTCCATCCTGGGAAGCCGGCCCCACAACATCTGCCCCAGCCTTGTCCGGATTCCTGCTTTTCGGCCTCGAGCCGCCCGGCAGAGGCCGAGGATTCATCTCGTGGCCCCTTGCACCCCCCGTTGAAAGCGGCTTCAGCCACCCAACGCCGATCCAGGCCCGCTGGCGGCGTACCAACGTGATGATCTGGGCTTGAAGCGCGTCAAGTCCCTGGCGTCAACCAGAAAGGGCGCTCGAAAACCGGCGTGACACAAATGACTTCCAGGCGGGCTGCTGACCGTACCTTAACCAACCGCCTCTTCGCTGGCTGCCGGGTCTTGCTGAACGCTGAACGCCGAACGCTGAACGCTCGTCCTTTTCCCCTGGATCTCGATGTACACATTCACCAGACTCAGCGCCGCCGGCGTCACCCCCGGAATCCGGCTCGCCTGGCCCAGCGTCGCCGGCCGCACCCGCATCAGCTTCTCCTGCATCTCGCGCGACAGCCCGCTCACCTGCGTGTAATCGAACCACTCCGGAATCCCGCGCTCCTCCGCCCTCTTCAGCTTCTCGATCGCTTTCTTCTGCTGGTCGAGATAGCCCGCGTACTTGATCTCCGTCTCCACGGTCTTCAGCTCGTTGTGCGCCCGCGCGCCCAAACGTCCCTCCGCCCCCGCCTCCATCCATGGCGCGAAGACCGGATCCTCGAGCTGCTCACGCAAAGCCGGCCAGACCGTCTCCATCGTCACTTCCGGCCGCCGCAGAAGCTGACCCCAGCTTTGGCCCGCTGGCCAGGAACCCGATCCGCCATCGGCGTCTCCATGCGCGTCGCTGTCCTGTGCGCGAAGCGCGCTTCCGCCTGGACGGCAAGTCCAAAGCACCTTCTCCAGCGCCACCGCGCGCGCCTGCTTCGCCTCGTACTCCGCCCAGGCGTCATCCCCGATCAGCCCCAGCCGCCGTCCATGCGGCGTCAGCCGCCGGTCTGCATTGTCGATGCGCAAATGCAGCCGGAACTCCGCCCGCGACGTGAACATCCGATACGGCTCGTTCGTCCCCTTCGAAATCAAATCGTCGATCAAAATTCCCGTGTACGCCTCGGTCCTGTCCAGCGTGAACGCCGCCTCGCCTTTCACGCTGAGCGCCGCGTTGATCCCCGCCATCAGACCCTGGCACGCCGCCTCTTCGTACCCCGACGTTCCGTTGATTTGCCCCGCCAGATACAGCCCCGCAAACTTCTTCACCCGCAGCCCACGGTCCAGCTCCGTCGGATCGATCGCGTCGTACTCGATCGCGTACCCCGGCCGCAGCATCTCCGCGTTCTCAAGCCCCGGAATCGACCGCACAATCTGCCACTGCACCTCCATCGGCAGCGACGTCGACATCCCGTTCACATACACCTCGTGCGTGTTCAGCCCCTCCGGCTCCAGGAAAAACTGGTGCTGTTCCTTGTCCGGAAACTTCACCACCTTGTCCTCAATCGACGGACAGTATCGCGGCCCGATCCCCGTGATTTGCCCCGAATACATAGGCGAACGGTGCACGTTTTCGCGAATGATCCGCAGCGTCTCCGGTGTCGTGTACGCGATGTGGCACGAAACCTGCCGCTGCGGCAGCGTCTTCGTCCGGAAACTAAACGGCGTCGGATCCGCATCGCCCGGCTGCTCGGCAAATTTCGACCAGTCAATCGTTCGCCCATCGAGCCGTGGCGGCGTGCCCGTCTTCAGCCGGCATCCGCGCAGCCCCAGCTTCTTCAGCGCCTCACCCAGCAGCACCGATGGCGGCTCGCCGCTCCGCCCCGCCGGATAGTTCTCCTCGCCGCAATGGATCAACCCATTCAAAAATGTGCCCGTCGTGATGACAGTCGCTCCGGCATAAACCACTCGCCCATCCCGCAGCTTCACCCCAACCACCCGCGGCAACTCCCCGCCGTCGCTGTCTTCCGGAACGCCGAACGCCGAACACCGATCGTCGTCCTGAACGCTGATCGCCGAACGCTGAACGCTGGTCATCGTGTCCAGCACAACGTCCACCACCTCCGCCTGCTTGATGAACAATCCCGCCTGTGACTCCAGCACCTCGCGCATCTTCACGCGATACTGCTGCTTGTCGCACTGCGCGCGCGGCGACCATACTGCCGGCCCCCGCGACGTGTTCAGCAGCCGGAACTGGATCCCCACCGCATCGGCCACCTCGCCCATGATCCCGCCCAGCGCGTCCACCTCGCGCACCAGGTGCCCCTTCGCGATCCCGCCGATCGCCGGATTGCAGCTCATCTGCGCAATCAAATCCAGATTCAGCGTGAACAGCGCGGTCCGCAGCCCCATGCGCGCCGCGGCCATCGCCGCCTCGCACCCGGCATGGCCCGCGCCAACCACAACAACGTCGTATTGCTCTGTAAAAACCATGGGGACGGGGACGTACCCCTTCATTCTACCGGCCCGCCGCGACCGCATGCCGCCACCGGATGGGCCGCATTGGCCGTGACACAAATATCCGATATCTAAAGCGTCGAAGTCCGCCTGGACGATCCTTGCCGCGAAGCGGTGCCGCGTCAGCGACACACGGTAGAAGCCCCGGCCTTCAAGCCGGGGGAAGGGAGCATCAGATATTCGGGCCTTTAGGCCCGGAGATGTACTGAATCATGCAGGCACGCTGCCAGTCCGCGAAGCGCGTTCGCATCGACAGCCAGTCCCCCAAAAGAAAGCGGCAGCCCGAAGGCTGCCGCACGTTGGATTTGAGGCGCGAAGCGCGACTGCCTGGACGGCCAGTCCCGCGAAGCGCAATTGCCTGGACGGCCAGTCCTAGAACTGGAACCGCAACGCCATCTGCAGCTGCCGCACGTTGTACGCGAAGTTGCTGTTATCCGTGCTGGTCACGCTCTGGAAGGGCGTGCTCGTGTACGGTGTCAGCTGGTTCACGTGGTTCGTGTTGTCGAGCGCCACCGAATAAGCAGTGGCCCCGATTCCGGTCACGTTCTGATGATTCGCCAGGTTGAACGCCTCAGCCAGAAACTCCAGGCTGTAGCGTTCCTTCACCACGAACCGCTTCGATGCCCGCAGATCGACACCGACCGTATGCGGCATGTTGAACACGTTGCGATCGACAAACGGCACACGGTTCGCCCCATTCGACCCGTTGAACGATCCGGTCGACACCAGCGATCCCTGTGCCGTCGCACCCGGCGTCAGATACAGCTTCGACTGCGATCCGCTGATGCCCATCGAATACGGCAGCCCCGATTGGAACTGGAACGTGGGCGCAAGCTGGAAGTCGTTCGCCAGATACCCCAGCGGCCCGTGCACGTGCCACGGCGAATCCAGCACGCTGTACATCATCAGGCGGTTTGGTACGTTCTGGTTCGAGTTCCCGTAGTCCAGCTTCAGATTCGCTGGATCCAGCAACGCATTCGCCGTTGGTGCCGTGTTGTTGTTCTCGCCGTAGTCCAGCGCATGCGACCAGGTGTAGCTCGCGCTGAACGATGCGTAGTGCGACATCCGGTGCTGGAACTGAGCCACCAGCGCCTCGTAGTTCGACGTGACCCCGCTGAACGTATCCGTGATCGAGCTGAAATTCGTGTTCGGCCGCTTTCCCAGATAGGCGTTCGTCGTCAGCGTCGTGCCGTCCGCCAGCGGACCCTTCCCGCCCGGATCGCTGATCGTAAAGCTCACCTGCGTCGGAGCCGGCAGGTTGGTGTCGACAAAGTCCGGCAGCCGCCGCCCCCACGATCCCAGCCACGACAGGCCAAATACATCGTTCTTCGTGATCTGCTGCTGCAACGACAGGTCGCCCTGGTAAATCGCCGGCAGGCGGAAGTTCTTGTCGAAGAAATACACCGTCGCGTTCCCGCTTGCCCCCAGCAGACAGCTGCCGTAGCTGCTCGGCGGCACCACCTGCGGGAACTGCGGCGCGCACGCCGCGCCCGGATTGAACTGCGGGTTCGTCTGGCTTCCCGAAGCTCCGGTCACGATCAGGTTCTGATAGATGGTCGCGTTAATCGCCCGCGCAAAAAAGAATCCGTATCCGCCGCGTACCACCGTCGTCCCATGGCCGAATACGTCATACGCAAATCCCACACGCGGCCCGATGTTGCCCTTGTTGCTCGGCATCTTTGATGTTGCTGGCACCAGCGAATTGGCCAGCATCGGATCCGGCATCTTCTCGAACTCCCACCGCAACCCGCCCGTCAGGCTCAGTCGCGGCCGGATCTTCCACTCATCCTGCACGAAGAGCGAATAGTCGCCCGATGTGAACTCCAGGCCCGGAAGTCCCGCACCCTGATTGAAGTACGTGTAGTGCTCCGCCGTCTTGCCCGGCTGCGGATTCTGCGAAAGATACAAATCGGCCAGATAGTTCCCCAGCGGAGTGTTGCCGCTGTAGGTAAAGCCACCATACTGGTTGTACAAATTGGAAATTAGATCGTACGTGTGGATGTAGTCTCCGCCGAACCGCACGTCGTGGTTCCCGTGGATCCATTCCAGAGTGTCCGCAATCTGCCAGCGCCGCTCATCCGGCAGCGCCGCGCGGTTCAGGAACTGCGGCGTGCCGAACTGGAAGAAGCCGCTCAGATACACGTTCGCAGGAAGTCCCAGGGAATTCGTGTAATTCGCCGTCTTCACCAGGTTGTTCTGCTCGTACGACGTCGGCGTCTGATTGAACTCGAACTCAAAATCGCGCCCGTACATGTAACGCACTTCGTTGCTGAAAGTCGGCGTCAGGAACGTGTCCAGCTTGCCCACGATCCAGTTATCGCGAACGTAGTCGTTGCCGAAGCTCGACATGCCGTACGCCACCGCAGGGCTGGTCTGGATGCCCGCCGGCGACGTCCACCGCATCCGGTTCGCTTCCACCGACGCCCGATTCTTATCGTTGATCTGCCAGTCAATCTTGGGGAAATAAATCGTCTGATCGCCCGTGCGCGCCACTTGTCCCAGCATCGACGTCATGCTCGCGATGCCATTGCTGTAGTAGCTGGCCGCGTCAGCATAGCTCAGTCCCGTGTTGGTGGAGAACTGGCAGACATTCGAATCCTGATAGTTCGGAGCCGTCGTTCCACTGGTCACTCCGCACACTTTTCCTGCCGGCAGAGTCGCGTCCGGTGCCGTATAGAAGTTCGCATTCGCGCTCGTTCCGGTGATCGTCGCCGCGCCCGGAAAATCATGATAGAAGCGATCCGCTCCAAGGAAGAAGAAAAGCCTGTTCTTCAAAAGGGGCCCGCCCACGGTGAATCCATACTGCCGCCGCAAATCGGTAGGCTTGAACGGAACCGCCGTGTAATGCCCCGGCGACGTCTGCACCGGATGTTGTACGTAATAGTTCTGCGCATTCCAGTCGCTGTCCCGATCGAAGTAATACACATCGCCGTGGAACGCGTTCGTCCCGCTCTTCGTCACCGAGTTGACGATGCCTCCCGCCGACCGCCCGTACTCCGACGAGTAGTTCGACGTGTTCACCTGGAATTCCTGCACCGAGTCCTTAATCGTCGAGTAGCCCGCCCGCGTGCGCCCGCGCTCCTCGGAGAAGTACGCCTGGTTATCGTCCGTCCCGTCGATCGTCACGTTATTCAGCAGCGTGCTCGCGCCGCGAAAACTCAGCAACCCGTATCCGTTCGAGTCGTTCGTCACTCCAGGCGTCAGCAGCGCAAACGCCGACCACCGGTAATTGTTCTCCGGCAGATCCTTCAGCGGCACCTGATCCACAACCCCGGCGAAGTCCGCCGACGTTGTGTTGATGATCGGCGCCTCCCCCGTCACCTCAACCGTCTGCGCGGCCGTGCCTACTTCCATCCTTCCCTCAACGTCCGTCATCGATCCCACCTGCACCGTCACATCCGTCGCCTTGTAATCGCGGAAGCCCGGGGCGCTGATGCTCACGCTGTAAACCCCCGGTTGCAGGTGGATGATCCGGTAATATCCGTTGGAATCGGTCGTCGCCGTTTGCTGCGCGTTCGTCGCCACATTCCGCACCGTGACCGCCGAGCCGGATACCACCGCTCCGCTGGAATCCATCACCGTGCCCCCGATCGCACCGTCGACCGCCGTTTGTCCGTGCAAAACCGGTGTTGCGAAGAACGCCAGAACCACCAAAGCCAAAAATAACGTACAGAGTCGGTTACAAATTTCGCGCATAAAGCCTCTCCAAATTCACAACGTTGTAGGTTGACGCGCGGCTTACAGGCTTGTTCTGGCCTTCCCGCGCTTGTTTTTGACGAAATTTCTTCGGCTGAGATCGATGGGCCCTCTCTTGCCGCTTCCTTCGTGGCAAAACGGTCCGCTTTCCTCTCGATAACTAACCTGAGCGTCACATATTTAGTTGAACGTGTGATTACAGCATGGA
Organism: Acidobacteriaceae bacterium; assembly: GCA_035545435.1. Lineage (GTDB taxonomy): Bacteria > Acidobacteriota > Terriglobia > Terriglobales > Acidobacteriaceae > Palsa-343. The sequence continues at coordinate 10,791 of DASZYN010000220.1, forward strand.
AAGGGAAGCAATGTTGCCACAATCGGCGCTCGCTGTTGTGGAAAACGCTCCGAAATCCACCGTCACTGTGACAAAATAACGCTCTCTCCGAACGGCTTCGGTGGAAATCTCGCCACGATTCTTTTTCCGAACACCGGCGCCGTCATCAGAATCGCAGCCGCAGCCCCACCTGCAGTTGCCGCTCGCGGCTCACCGCGCCGTTGTTGGCGTTCGTCACCCCACCAAAAGCCGCCGTCGGATCATAAACATACTGCGTTTCCGTTCGCCCGTTCACCAGCACCGTCTTCGTCCCCGGCTTCATCCCGCTCTGCCACGTCAGCGTCGCCATATTCGCGTGCGACTTGTCGTTCGTCTCTCGGTAACCGATGCTCTGCATGTTCGTAACGTTCCGATGGTTCAGCGCGTTGAACGCCTCCCCCATCACCTCGAATGAGCAACGGTCGCTGATACGAATCGTCTTCGTGAATCGCAAATCCAGACTCACTGCCGCTGGATAGCGAAACGTGTTTCGCCCAATCGGCGGAATCAGATCCTCGCCTCCCGACCCGTTCAGGCTGCCCCCCAGGCTCGCAATCGGCACCGCCATCCCTGCCGTGTTGTCCGTGAATGTCTCATTGGGCTGGGTCACCGCCTTCAGGCAATTCGCGCCGCCGCCCGTCGCCCCGCCCGCATTCAGCCAGTTCGCATATGAGCACGACGGCGTCGGCACCGCCCCTGAAGTCCGCATCGACCACGGAAGCCCCGTTCGCCACGCGCCTGTCGCACCCAGCGAATATCCGCCCAGCAGCATTCCTGCTGGTCCCCGCAGCCGCCACGGCGCGCGCAGCACTACGCCGCCCGCCACCCGCTGCCGCACATCGTAGTCCGACGTCCCATGCTCCATCTGCAAATCCGCCGGATCGTAAACGTCATTCCGTTCCGCAAACGTCGCCGCATTCTGGTTATCGTCGATCGTGTGCGACCACGTATAGGCCGCATTCGCCGTCACCGTCCGCGACATCCGCCGCGTCAACTGCACCACCGCTCCGCGATAGCTCGAGTTGGTCTCGCTCACCATCGCAGTGATCGCGCCATAGGCCGGATTCAGCCGCTGATAATAAAACTTCCGCGGCTCGTAAACCTGATTCGTGTACCCCGATACACCGCTCGTCGCCTTCCCCAGCGGCCCAATCGCCCCCTCGTTTCCCGGCGCCCGCACGCTGTAGAACACCGTCGCCCAGTTTTCGAGATCGATATTTTTGTCCACGAATTGTGTCAGGAACCGCCCATCTGTCGCCAGCCCCGTCAGCGTCAGCACCGTCCTGAATCCCAGCTCCTGCTGCAGCGAAACCTCCATCGAATAAATCTGCGGACGCCGAAAATGCGGATCGAAATAAACCGCCTCCGGCGCAGTCGAATTGTGGTTCGGCGCCGTCGGATTCACATACGGCTTCGCGTCACTCACAAATACATAGGGAAACGCCGGCGCGGCCACATCCAGCGGCCGATACGAATACGTCCGCGGCGATCGCGCCGACCCCGTCGTCGTCAGCACGCTGAACACCATCGCATTCGGCACCCGCGCCGTGTAGATCCCGTAACCGCCCCGCAATACCGTCCGCCCTTTGCCGAAAACATCCAGCGCGAACCCGCCGCGTGGCCCGAAACCCCTCCGATCGTGCGCCAGGCGCGCGGTTTCCGGAATGTCCGCGTTCACCAGCGCCGCATTTGTATCAGGCACC
>DASZYN010000221.1:0-2524 GCA_035545435.1 Acidobacteriaceae bacterium
CCGAGGTGATCCATCAACTCCCCCGCGATCCGATGCAGCGGCAGCACCTGATCGACCGCCCCCAGCCGGATCGCCTCCTTCGGCATCCCAAAGACCACCGAGCTGGCCTCGTCCTGCGCGATCGTGTAGCTCTCCGCCTCCTTCATCCGCAGCATCCCCTGCGCCCCATCGTTCCCCATCCCCGTCAGCAGCACGCCCAGCGCATTCCGCCCCATCTGCGCCGCGCACGAGTTGAACAGCACATCCACCGACGGAAGATGCCGGTTCACCCGCTCGCCCCGATACACCCGCACCCCATATTCGGCCCCGCGCCGCACCACCGCCATCTGATGCCCCCCGGGAGCCAGCAGCGCATGACCTGGCAGGATGCGATCGCCATCCCGCGCCTCCTGCACGTGAATGCGGCACATCCCATCCAGCCGCTTCGCGAACGGCCCGGTAAAGGCCTCCGGCATATGCTGCACCATCACGATGCCCGGAAAATCCGCCGGCAGCGGCGTCAGCAACTCCTTCAGCGCCTCGGTGCCTCCCGTCGACGCCCCAATCGCCACCACCTTGTGCGTCGCCGAGAACTGCATCGGCCGCCGCACCGTCTCCACCCCAGCCGCAGCCGCCGGTATTGCCCCCGTCCGGATCTTGACCCGCGCCGCGGCTTTGACCTTCTCGATGATCTCCTCGGCCTGCTCGATCGTCCCGCTCGAGACATCCAGCTTCGGCTTCGAAACGTAATCGACCGCACCCAGACTCAGCGCACGCAGCGTCGTGTCCGCGCCCTTTTCGGTCAGCGACGAGATCATCACCACCGGCATCGGATGCCCTCGCATCAGCTTCTCGAGGAACGTCAGCCCGTCCATGCGCGGCATCTCGATGTCGAGCGTCAGCACATCGGGGTTGAGCGCCTTGATCTTGTCCCGCGCCACATACGGATCGGCGGCGACACCGATCACGCTCAGCTGCGCATCGGAGGTGAGGATCTGGCTGAGCAGCTGGCGCATCATCGCCGAGTCGTCGACAATGAGCACGCGTATCGGATCGGGCATCGCAGACCTCCAGGCCGTCAGAAAAGGACAGGCTCCTCGTCGGCAAAACGTTCCGTGAGCGGCCGATTGAACCAGGCCGTCTCCTCGCGCACGATCTCCGGCAGGCGCGAGCCATCCACCGTATGAACAAACGCGCGCCCCGAGTGAGCGTGAAAGACCGCCCGCACCGCCCGATTGCCGCCCATCCGCTCGGCCAGCAGAGGAATCCTCTCCGTCGCCAGAAACTCGCGCACGAATCGCGCGTTCAGGTCGCCCACCGTCGGGCTCTGAAACACGGGCAGCACATTGGCCGCGCCAAACGCCTTCGCGACAAAGCGCCGCCGGTCCCCGCCCGCCTTCATCACCGCGTTGATGAGCAGCTCCATCGCATGCACGCCACAGCGGGAGCCGCACTGACAGTCCGCATGGGAGCTGGGCACCAGGATGTGATTCATGCCGCCGGCTGCGGCCACCGGATCCCACAGACAGACAGCAACACACGAGCCGAGCACCGTGTGCAGGCACAGCGGATGGCGGCTCGCCACCACATCGCCGATGTCCACCCGCCGCTGCGGTTCATGATGCGCGCGCAGAAAGCCCGGCCGCGCCGGATGCGGTACTGCCCGCAGCCCGTGGCGGCGGATTTGCGATACGGAGAGGGCCGGGCTCATCGCGCTGCGCTCCTCACGCGATAAATGGTCTGCTGCAGCGGCTCCAGCACGTCCTGCATCCACGGAATGTGCTCCGAGTGCCCCAGAAAGAGATACCCGCCCGGGCGCAGGTAGCGGATCATCCGGCGCAAAAACAGATCCTGCGTCTCCTGCCTGAAATAGATCAGCGCATTGCGGAAGAAGATCGCATCGAAAGGCCCGCTGATGGGCCACGAGCGATCCATCAGATTGATCCGCTCGAACTCCACCAGAGCCGCGACCGGTTTCTTCACGCGCACCTGACCCTCCATCTCGTCGGTGCCGCGCAGGAAATGCTTCTTCAGCAGCGAGGGTTCCATCTCCTCCACCTCGTCGGCGGCATAGATGCCACGCGCCGCCTTCTCCAGAACCGACGTGTCGATATCGGACGCGACAATGCGCATCGCCGACGCGGTCCCCGGCCAGTGCCAGCGACTCTGCGCCTCCAGCAACGTGATGGCGATCGAATAAGGCTCTTCTCCCGTCGAACAGGCCGCGCTCCAGATGCGAATTCCGTACTGGCTTCCGTACTGGCTTCCGGACTGGCCCGTGCCGTTGCCTTCCCCGCGCATGCGAGCCATCGTCTCCGGCACCACCGTCTCGCCGAGAAACCGGAAGTGGTGCGGCTCGCGAAAGAACGCGGTCTTGTTCGTCGTCACGCAGTTGATCAGCTCGCCGAGCTCGGTCCCCTGGTCCGGCAGCCCGTCAAGGTAGTTGTAGTAATCGGCAAAGTTGGTCAGGCCATGCGCGCGCAGACGCCGCGACAGCCGCGATGCCAGCATCACCTGCTTGCCGTCGCGCAGCCAGATGCCGGTA
>DASZYN010000222.1:0-1571 GCA_035545435.1 Acidobacteriaceae bacterium
AACGATGGCACCCGCCCAACTGCGGACGGGCCGCAGGATGTTCCAAACGCCGAGCGCGGAACGTCGAACGCCAGGTTTTCTGAACGCTGACCACTGACAACCGAGGTCTGTTCTTCTCACTCCCCCGTCAGCGGATTCCCCTCCGTCGGCTTCGCTGCCGTCGGATCCGTCTTTTCTGCCACATGCTCGTGTCCCTTTGCGGCCCCAGCGCTCTGAACGCCGATCGCCGAACGCGGATCACCGTCTCGCGCGTACACCCGCATCGGGTCTCCCGGCAGCATCCCGTGCTCCTCCAGCGCCAGGCGGATGCGCCGCTGCGTCTCCCGCTGCGCCGCCCACTGCTGGTTTGCCTTCGTTTTCAGCTGCACCGGATAGATCACCTGGGATCCTTTAATGGCGTCTACCCCCAGCAGGATCGGGTCGGCCAGGTACACGTCCCTGTACTGCGGATCGTTGCGCACGCTCATCGCTGCATCTCTCAGCACCTGCATCACCGCATCCGGATTCGCCGAAAAATCCACCGACACGCTGATCGTCGCCAGCGAATAGCCGCGCAGCAGATTCGCCACCACCGTGATCTGCGAGTTGGGAATGATGTACAGCGTGCCATCTGCACCCCGCACCTGGGTGCGGCGCAGGGTCATCGTTTCCACCGTGCCGCTCACGCCCGCAACCGTGACCACATCGCCCACGTTGTACTGGTCCTCGATCAGGATCAGAAATCCGTTGAAGCAATCCTTGACGATGTTCTGCGCCGCCAGCCCGATGGCCACGCCCGCCACACCAGCGCTGGTCAGCAGAGGCCCCAGATTGAAACCGAAAACCGACAGGACCTGCAGGGTGGCCAGGACGATGATCACGCCGAGTCCGGTGGCACGAATCACTGACGTCAGCGTCCGCACCTGGGCGTAGTGTCCGGTCGTGCCGGACTGGCGTTCCGCCAGCCTGAGGATGTGCCGGCTGATTACCCCCAGCAGCCAAACCAGGAGCCAGCACAGCAGCGCGACGCCGACCAGCCTCTCCAGCTTGTCGTGCAGGAAATCCTGCAGATCGAGATCGTACTTGTCCCACACCCCGGTAAAGAACTGCCGAGCTCCGGCTATCAGAAACAAGGTCCGCATCGCCTTCACAGCATACCGTTCCCGGCCCTATCCTCCGGCTGCGAATTCCGGCTTATAATTCTTCCCGACCGGCGGCGCGCTCACGCCCGCCCCACCGCCCGGAGGAGACATCATGACCCGCATGGCCCTTTCTGTCCGGAGCACCTGGCTCCCTGCGATCTCCCTCGCTTTCATCCTTGCCGCACCCGCTGCAGGCGCACAGCAATCCACGCCGGCGACACCCCGGCGCCAGTCCAGCGCCACCACCGATACCGCTGTTTATCCCGATATGCCGGGCTCCGGCACTCGCGACTCCGAGCAGTCCCGTATGCTCCGCGAGATGTCGCGTGACCGTAACAAGCTACGTCAAAAGGAAATCGTCGAGGATACGAATCATCTGATGGACCTGGTGAGACAGCTCAAGGACGCGGTCGACAAGAGCAACAAGGACCAGCTGTCCCTTTCAGTCGT
>DASZYN010000223.1:0-2491 GCA_035545435.1 Acidobacteriaceae bacterium
TCGGGTAGAGCGGGAAGAACGCGACGCTGCTCTGCCCGTCGGGGCGCCAGAAGTATCCGTGGTGGGCGATATCGAAGTACCAGCCGGAGTCCCACGCCGCGAAGATCTCGGCAAAGTGCCGCTGCCGGAACGGCATGACGAAGCCGCGCAGGCGCGACGGCGGGAAGAGCACGTCCGCGACGAACGAGACGGCCGTCGTCGCGAGGCGCGTCGCGAGCAGCGCGAACATCGTGTCGGTGACCGCGGCGGGAATAGGCGCCCTGAACAGGATATCGACGCGGCGGCGCACCCAGGGCGACGCGCACCAGTCGACGAGCCACGAGCGGCCGCCGATCGCGACGCGGATCGGGACGACGACGAGCAGGATGAGGAGCGGCTTTTCCGCCGAGTCGGGCGTCAGGCGGCCGAGATCGACGAACCCCCGGACGGCCCACAGGACGATCGCGCACGCGTAGGCGGCGACCACGAGGTCGAAGGTGCCCGCGCAGGCGCGGCGCACGGCGTCGACGGTGAATCTGGGCGCGCGCGGCGCGGACACGAGCGGCGACGGGCTGGCGGTCGTCGTCGGCACGGGGGGAGTATGTTACGGACGAGCTCTGGCGAGCGCAAGAGGAATTTGGGAGTACAAAAAGAGAGCCCGCTGTCTTGCGACAGCGGGCTCGACGAATACTCCCGGCAGCGACCTACTCTCCCACGCAGTTTCCCACGCAGTACCATCGGCGGTAGCAGGCTTAACTTCCGTGTTCGGAATGGGAACGGGTGTGACCCTGCTCCTATGACCACCGGGAAAGGCGATGTCCGCCGTCGCCTGCGGCGCAGGCGGACAAACTTATTGTGCCTGGGATCCTGCGACAATCGCGTCTGATATCGGCGCGGGATCGAAGGTCGTCCCAGACAATGTCAAAGAGCGACTGAATATCCTGCAAACGGTAGTTTCTCCCGCCACGGAGAGAAAATAATGGTCAAGCCTCACGGCTGATTAGTACTGGTTAGCTCCACGTCTCGCGACGCTTCCACACCCAGCCTATTACCTGGTAGTCTTCCAGGAGCCTTTAGAGGCCTTGCGGCCTGGGACATCTCATCTTGGGGAGTGTTTCACGCTTAGATGCCTTCAGCGTTTCTCACGTCCGAACGTAGCTACCCGGCGCTACCCTTGGCAGGATAACCGGTACACTAGAGGTTCGTTCAACCCGGTCCTCTCGTACTAAGGTCAAGCCCCCGCAAATGTCCTCCGCCCATGATAGATAGAGACCGAACTGTCTCGCGACGTTCTAAACCCAGCTCACGTACCGCTTTAACCGGCGAACAGCCGGACCCTTGGAACCTGCTACAGCTCCAGGATGCGATGAGCCGACATCGAGGTGCCAAACCTGAGCGTCGATGTGAACTCTTGGCTCAGATCAGCCTGTTATCCCCGGCGTACCTTTTATCCGTTGAGCGATGGCGCTTCCACACGCAACCACCGGATCACTATGCCCAGCTTTCGCTCCTGCTTGACGTGTCAGTCTCGCAGTCAAGCTCTCTTGTGCCATTGCACTCGACGGCTGATTGCCAACCAGCCTGAGAGAACCTTTGGGCGCCTCCGTTACTTTTTAGGAGGCGACCGCCCCAGTCAAACTACCCATCTGGCGCTGTCCCCCACCCGGATAACGGGCGAAGGTTAGAGTCCCGGCATAAACAGGGTGGTATTTCAACGTTGACTCCACCATGGCTGGCGCCACAGCTTCCTAGTCTCCCACCTATCCTACACAATTCATACCAAAACCCAACACCAAACTGTAGTAAAGGTGCACGGGGTCTTTCCGTCCTGATGCAGCTAACGAGCATCTTTACTCGTACTTCAATTTCGCCGGGTCTGTGGTTGAGACAGTAGGAAAGTCGTTACGCCATTCGTGCAGGTCGGAACTTCACCATATCCCCTTCTTTCGAAGGGGGGCAGACTATGCCTTCATCTCCATGAGACTCCGAACAATCGAATCCGGATGGTATCCGCGCTTTCCGCTCGGATTCATCTGGGCTGCCAACCGTACAATCAACTGCAATCCGGTCCGTTCAAGATGCTCTCCATCCACCATCCTCTGGCAGATGTCAGCGAACAGCTCAAAGTCCTTTTGCTTCCCGGACAACAGTGGGAAAGCCTTGAAGTGCGGAATGACCTTGGTAACCAAGATCGGAAGGCTACGCACCTCCCACTTCAACGTCTTGTCACTTCTGTCAGGCCGGAGGGTGCCGCATCCGAAGTGCTGCTGCATCAGCTGCAGTACTTCAGAGCGGTCACCATTCTGACTGACCGACAGACTCGGTCTCACCTCCCATTTGACGCCAAGCGTCTTCCTGGGACTGATCGAGACCGTGAAGCATCCCTCACCGTCGACAAACCCTGAGAGGTACGACGGAAGATCGATTGCTCCTCGTAGAGAGCCCGCGTATTGCCCCGGATGTGCCACGTCACTGACCGTAGGCCGGCGTTGTGACAGGGACCCGAAGCCTC
>DASZYN010000224.1:0-3932 GCA_035545435.1 Acidobacteriaceae bacterium
CGGCAACCGCGATGTCTTCGCTCTCCAGGTCCGCGGCGAATCCATGCGCGATGAGCACATCCTCGACGGCGACTTCGTCCTCGTCGAACGCACGGCGACCGCCCGCTCCGGCGAAATCGTGGTCGCTCTGGTCCGCGGCTCTGAAACAACGCTGAAGCGCTATTACCGCGAAGGCTCTGTGATCCGGCTGCAGCCTGCCAACATCGAAATGGACCCTATCCTCGTGCCCGCCGCACAGGTCGCGATCCAGGGCAGAGTCCTTGGCGTGCTCCGTAAATATTAGGAATCCGCGGTTTCCTTCAGGCCGCAAACGACAAGCCCACCAACCCACCCCAGGTCCACGCGCCCCTCAGCGAGAACTGGCCGCCGCGTGCTTCTCCGCTCCCACCGCCCTCGCCGCCGCATCGGCAATCTTGCCGCGCAGGGCGACGATCCGCTTCGGCCCATTCGGATGGACCGAATTCGCCAGCACAATCACATACGTGTCGCTCGCTAGATCCATCCACAGCGACGTCCCCGTGAAGCCCGTGTGCCCGAACGACCCCACCGGAAAAATCGTCCCGCGATTGCTCGAGTAGGGCGAATCGATGTCCCACCCGAATCCACGTACCGCCTTGCCCCCCGCCGGCTGCTCCGGCTTCACCATCAGTGCGAGCACCCGTCGCGACAGCGGAAACCGGCTCGGCAGCCCCGCCAGCCGATTCAGCAAATTCTGCGCATAGACCGCCACATCGTCCGCCGTGCTGAACACCCCGGCATGTCCCGCCACGCCGCCCATGCGCCGCGACGTGGGATCGTGCACCACCCCGCGCAGCATCACGTCGCCAGGACCGGTCGCCAGCCCTGCCACGCCATACGCCGAGGCCCCATGCTCGTACTGCGTCGGCGCAATGTGCGGAATCCACGACTCGGGCGGAAGAAAGCGCGTATGCCGCATTCCCAGCGGCTGAAAGATGAATCGCTCCGCGTACTCATTCAGCGTCATCCCCGACAGCTTCTCGACCAGCGCGCCCAGCACGATAAAGTTGATGTCGCTATAGACAAACTTCTCTCCCGGCGGTCCCGCAGGCGCAATCGCAAACGCCATCTGATACGCCGTGCCGTGTCCCTCCCAGGGCTCGGCCAGCGGCAGATCCGGCGGTAGCCCCGAATAGTGCGTCAACAGCTCCCGAATCGTAATGTCCTGCTTCCCGTTGGCGCCGAACGCCGGCAGATACTTCGCCACCGGGTCGTCAAACTGCAACTTGCCCTTCTGATACAGCTGCATCACCGCCGTCGCCGTCGCGAGGCACTTCGTCAACGACGCCATATCGAAGATCGTGTCCACCGTCATGGTCTCCCGCACCGGCTCCAGCGACCGCATCCCGTACGCCTTGCGAAACACCACCCGCCCGTCGTGCCCCACAACCACCACCGCGCCCGGCAGCAGATGTTCTTCCACTGCGTGATCCACCAGCGAATCGATGGCCGCAAACCCGCTCTGCGCCTGCGCCAGACCACAGCAGACAACCAGAACCAGCAACACTCCGATGCGGACCGCACGCCTCATCCTTCGACTCCCTCCTCGCTTCGCTTCTCGCCTTCCGGAAAAATGACGCTTACCCCATAGCCCACAACGCAGGTCACCAGCGACCCGATCAGCACCCACCATGTCCATGCGATCTTCGGAATCACCAGCACGTGCCCGTTCACCGGCAACGCCAGTGCACTCGGCTGCAGCCACAGCAGCAGATTCACAACCACACCAGCGGCCAGCCCCCAGATGGTGCCCCGCTCATCGGCGCGCCGGGTTAGCGTCCCCAGCAAAAAGACTCCCAGCATCGCGCCCCACAGCACCGAAGCGATCGAGAGCCCGATCTCCACCACGTGGCCGCCGCCGCGCGAAAACATCGCCAGCGCGAACAGCACCCCGGCCCACACCAGCGTCATCAGCCGCGAAAGCCGCGTACGCATCGTGTCGGAAATATCCGGATAGCGCGGCAAATAGAAATCCACCACCGAAGTCGATGCCAGCGAATTCAGCGCCGCGCTCAGATTCGACATCGCTGCCGCCAGGATCGCCGCAATCATCAGCCCCGCAATGCCCTCCGGCATCTGCTCCACAATGAAGGCCGGAAACAGCCGGTCTGCGCTCAGTCCCGGTGCGTGTCCCCCATGTCCGTAATAAACCCAAAGCCCTGCGCCAATCAGCAAAAATAACGTGAACTGAAAAAAGATCACGCCCCCGCTCGCCAGCAGCGCTACCCGCGATTCGCGCAGATTCTTCGCCGCCAGCAGCCGCTGCACCATCAGCTGATCGGTCCCGTGGCTCGCCATCGTGAGAAAGCATCCCCCGATAACGCCGGCCTGGAACGTATACGTCTCTGCCAGCGACCACGAGAAGTGCAGCACCGTCAGTTTGTGCGCCGCCGAAGCCCCCGCAATCAGCCCGCTCCAGCCTCCTGGAATGTGGTGACAGACCGTCGCCAAAGCAACCAGCGATCCAGCCACGTACAAAAACATCTGCACCACATCGGTCCAGATCACCGCCGTCATGCCGCCTTCGAAGGTGTAGATCAACGTCAGCACCGACAGGATCGCGATCGACGCGACATCTCCGGTTCCAATCGCCACTCCCACCACGATCGCTACGGCAAACACCCGCACGCCTTCCGCCGCTGCCCGCATCACCAGGAAAAGTCCCGCCGTAAACCGATGCAGCCGCGGCCCAAAGCGCTGGCCGATCAGCTGGTAAGCCGTCAGCAGTTCACCGCGGAAATATCGCGGCAGAAACAGAATGCAGATCACCCCGCGTCCCAACAGATAGCCCAAAGCAATCTGCAAAAATCCAAAATCGCCCGTGAACGCGAGACCGGGCACGCTGATGATCGTCAGCGTGCTCGTCTCCGCTGCCACAATCGACAGCGCAATCGCCCACCACGGCAAATTGCGATCCGCCAGGAAATACGAGCGCAGCGAAGTTTGCCGCGACTTCCGAAATCGCAATCCGAACAGCGTGATCCCAATCAGGTACACGCCCACCAGCACAAGATCGACAGTCCGCAAATGAATGGAATGCGCCAGGGGAGGAGTCATCGGTGCGATCAGCCTTGCCGCGCCCTCCACAAAGCGCCTGCCGGCGGATCGGCGGGTTTCTCCATCACCGTAATCTCCGGATACCGAGCGCGTAGCCCGGCGATCAGCGCCTCGCGTACCGGCGCAGCACACTCCAGAATGCTCCCGGCAACGGCCACCGCCGGAACCACAAACTCCTTGTCGCTGCTCGCCTCGAGGTCGCGCAGATGCTCAATCACCAGACCCGCCAGCATCGCCAGATCCGAGCCGCCCTGCTCAACCACTTCCTTCGCCACCGCATCGCCCGCCTCTGCAGCCTCAACGACCAGCGGTGCCAGCTTCGAATATTCCGGTGCCGGATTGGCGTTCGCGAACTGGATCAACTCCCCCAGCGAGCCCAGCTTCCAGAATTCCATCGCGATATCAGGCAGCCGCGTCGTCCGCCGCTCGTCAATAGCAAGAAACCCCCGCCGCAATCCTTCCAGTCCCAGAAAGTGTCCCGATCCCTGATCGGCCAGCGCCGGTCCCCATCCTCCCGCGGTCACGATCTCCCCCGTCGCCGCACGCCCCGCGACGTTCGACCCCGTCCCCGCCAGAACCAGCACCCCCCTCTGCCCAAAGAACACCGAGTCCAGTGCAACATCCACATCGCCCTCGATGATCAGCTCTCCTCCAACATGCCGCGCAAACGCATCGCGCAGCCAGTCCACCACCAGGGGCACCGTCTCCCCCGCCGTCCCCACACAGCAACGCGCAACATTCCCCCGCTCGACCCCCGTCCTGGCGCGGAGCTCTTCCAGCCCTCGCCGCAGGTTGGCTTCGGCCGTCTCTGCATCCGCTTTCATCCGCTTGATGGTGCCCGTCTGCACCCGAGCCAC
>DASZYN010000225.1:0-7251 GCA_035545435.1 Acidobacteriaceae bacterium
GGCAACGGAGTACGCGTAGAACGGGAGCGGCAGCCACAGCAGCAGAAAGGGCGCGAGACATTTCTTCCGCCATTTCCAGACTGCTGCCGCCGTTCCTGCGACAGCAAGAAACAGAAGACGATTGCCCCACCAGACTGGAACTACGCCCATCTCGGCGGACTTGATGTAGTAGAGCGCGGCAACCCGCATGCTGTGCCAACCGGGATAGTGCGGCGCACCTGGCGTCGAAGTCCGGGCGTCAATGGCTTTGGCGGAGTAGGGACCACGCATGAAGTCGAGCCAGTCGCCGTACTGGCGGGCATTCCATGCAAACCAGAGGACCGGGGTGGTGACGAGCATCGCGGTGAAGAGCACGAACGCGCCCCCGGCGCGGCTGTTCCAGGCCCGCAAGCGGAACATCGCGCGCAAAGCAATGAGCCAGATGAGCGTGGCGAAAATCCAGCCGTCGTAGCGTGTGTAGATGGCGGTGACCAGAATGATGCCGCAGGCGGTAAGGGCTCGCCCTGCGGACTGGCCGTCCAGGTTGCCATTTGGGGACTGCGATCCGCGCGGCGATCGGATTCCGAGGCCACGCAGGAAATCCACCAGGAAGAGCGTTGCCCAGATGACCTGGCACAGGAAGACGGTCTCGCCCATGGCCGTGGTCTGCATGTAGAGCAGCCCGGGATTCAGCGCGAAGAAAAGCGCAGCAACGACCGCTCCGGCGGGCCGGATCCAGTAACGCGCCAGACGCCAGAGGCCGGCAACGCTGAGGACATAGCAGGCCATCGACGGGATGGCGCCGGCGATGCCGTTTTGCCACCAAACCAGGCGCGCGGCAAACGGCATCATCAGCAGGTGGGGGAACGGCAGCCAGACCGACCCGATCTGCCGTATGCCGGGATTTACCGAATCCAGGATACGGCGGGCGATGTGCAGGTGCGCAACCGCGTCTCCGTAAAGAAGCAGCATGTCGCGGGGATAGCAATACGCGAACGCGAGGACGGAAAACAGCGCGGCGACCAAACCCGCAAAGATGGCTTCGTGTCGCAGAGAGCGCGCAACGTATTCCGGTCCGGCCAGCGTCGAAACCGGTTCCAGGGCGCGCCGGCGATTATTCGAGATGCGAGAGCTGCCGGAAGAGCGCAAAGCGTTCCTCGATCTCCTTAGGCTGCAGGTTTTGCAGGCGCTCGGTGCCAAAGCGCTCCACGGCAAACGAGCCCAGGACGCCGCCATAGAACATCGCACGACGAAAGACGGCCGGTGTCAGCGTGGCCTGTGAGGCGATGTAACCGAAGAATCCGCCGGCGAACGAATCTCCTGCCCCGGTTGGATCGACGACTTCGGCCAATGGCAGCGCGGGCGCGCGAAACGGAACCGTCACGCTGCCATCGCCGCCAGAGAAGGAATGATGGCCGAAGAACGCAGTAGCTCCATACTCCCCGTGCTTGACCACGAGAGCCTTCGGGCCCATATCGAGAATCTTGTGAGCTGCCGCAAGCAGGTTGTTGTCCTTCGCCAGCATCTTGGCTTCGCCGTCGTTGATCAGTAGAACGTCGAGCCCTTTCAGGACCCTGGCGAGATTCTCCGCGTGGTCCTTGATCCAGTAGTTCATCGTATCGCCGCAGACCATCTTCACCTTCGGCATCTTGCGTCGGACGTCTTCCTGCAAAACAGGGTCGATATTGGCGAGAAACAGATATTCGCTGTCGTGATACTCGGCGGGGATTTTGGGAGAAAAACTCTGGAATACGTTCAGCTCGGTATTGAGCGTCTGCGCTTCGTTGAGATTCTTCATGTACGAACCGCTCCAGAAGAAGCTCTTCCCCGGGACGTGCTCGATGCCGCGTGTGTCGATCTTGCGGCGAGTGAGCACGCTCTCTTCTTCCGGACCGAAGTCCTCGCCGACGACTCCAATCACGCGAACGTCGGTGAAGTTGCTGGCCGCGAGTGAGAAATAGGTGGCCGCGCCGCCAAGACAACGATCGCGGTGCCCGGAGGGAGTTTCGATGGCGTCAAACGCGACGCTGCCGACAACAAGAATGGCCATGGGTTGGATTGTTCCTCGTGGTTGTTAGTTCTTCTTCAGGTACTTGCCGATCAGTAGATCCAGCTTCTCACGCGTGGCTTCGGGAATAGCATCAGGGCTTGTAAGAATCGCGAACTGCAGCGCCGTGCTGCAGGCACATTTGCGCTCGCGAGGCATCGCGGCCACGGCCGTTTTCACCACACGGCAGGCGTTGGCCGAGTTCTGGTTCATAACCTTCACGATCTGGTCGATAGTGACGGCGTCGTGACCCTCGTGCCAGCAGTCATAATCGGTCACCATGGCCAGGGTGGCGTAGCAAATCTCGGCCTCGCGGGCCAGCTTCGCTTCCTGCAGGTTTGTCATGCCGATCACATCACTGCCCCAGCTGCGATAAAGGTTGGATTCGGCGCGTGTGGAAAATTGCGGGCCTTCCATACAAACGTAGGTGCCACCCGATTTTGCCTCGACGCCCTCGCTTTTGCAGGCGCTGAATATCGCGCCTGCGATGGTCGCACACACCGGATCGCCAAATGCCACGTGCGCGACAATACCATCGCCAAAGAAGGTTGAGATGCGATGGAAGGTGCGATCGATGAACTGATCCGGAACTACAAAATCTCCGGGCTTGTGCTCTTCCTTCAGCGACCCCACCGCTGAAACCGAAACAATTCGCTCCACGCCGAGCTTCTTCATCCCGAAAATATTGGCGCGAAAGTTCAGTTCCGAGGGCAGAATACGGTGGCCACGCCCGTGGCGGGCAAGGAACGCTACCTTGCGTCCTTCCAGATCGCCCAGAACGTACGAATCGCTGGCGGCTCCGAAAGGAGTTTCTACATGCTCTTCATGGATATTCGTAAGGCCGGGCATGGCGTACAGTCCGCTGCCCCCGATGATGCCGATCTCTGCTTGTTGCAATGAGTCTCCCCTGGCGGGCATGCTGCCTCACCGCAGAGATGAGAGAGCCAAACCCGGATAAGCAGCGCGCTGGATCAGCGCAAGTGATCAGTATAAATGGTGAATCGCGGCCTTCATCATGCCGCATCGCGCCATGAACTGCACCAGCCCTCCGCTCAGACCGAACCCTGAGACGGAACCCCGGACTTCCGGAAAAGTGGGGGCAAGTTTCAGCGCCATGTTTTGTCCGCTCGTCTGCTGCGCCCCCAGCATCAGGAACTGCAGCTTACGCGCAATCGTCAAATCGAAACTCTCGCTGACAAAGACATCTTTGCCGCTGGTAACGATCAGGACCGGGCCTTCGTTGGTGTCGTATACCTGCTCCCCAGGACTGCTTTCTTCAGACGAATTTCGCGAAACATGAGTATATTTTCGGCTCAGCTCATCGTCGTACATCTTCACGAAATTCGCGGCGGCTTCTTCGGATTTCCACTGGGAGAGATAGAAAAGCGAAACGGACGCCGTCGAACTCTTGTCGGCAGCGTCTTTTTTCTGTGCTGCGTAGTAGATGCCCCCGTCCCATGCCGGTGTCAGTGCCGCCGCCATCTCTTTCCCGCCAAAAAGCTCAGCCAGAATGCGCACATCGAGCTCGCCCATCACCCCAATGTCGTATGGGCTGTATTGCGCATCGATCACTGGATGAATATCGGGCATGTTCAGAAGAGGGGCTTTCACCTCGTCTTCATATGCATGCGGATTCATGATTTCGTAGCTGCTGGCCGGTGGACGATCAAGGACATCACCATAGGCTGCAGCAGGGTTCTTCGAGTCGGCTACCAGCGCCGCTTCGAACCTGAGCCCGTCTTTGTAGGGGAACAGCAGCGATTCCTGAAGCAGCAGCGGCGCGCGGGACAACACCGGCGAGTCGCCGTCGTCCGTCATCGTATCCAGCAGATTGTCGATGATTCCTGGCGAATTGCGCAGAGTGCGGTGCGCGGGCGCGAGGCTGTAGTCCACGAACACCGCCATGGCCTGCCCCTCAAGGACCGCTTCCCGCGCGGTGTCGTCCTCGTCGCTCGCGATATGCCTGCGGTCTTCTGCGTAACTGTGGGAGAGGTCATCGCTGGTCTGACTCTGCCACTTGTCCAGATTCACTCGCTGATCCTGCAGAGCATGCGTCAGCTCGTGCGCCAGCACCGGTTTCTGGGTTTCAGGGGCGATCCAATCCAGCAGATTGACCGTTTTCGTCTTGCTGTCGTAGTACGCGGCGATCTGCTCGTCGAGCAGCTTTACCAAAAATGACTGCAGGTGAAAATCCGCATCAATGAGCCCGAACTTCTTCAGGACGATCTCGGACCGCTCCATGCGTTTCGCATCCTTGTCGTCCTTCATCTTCTCGAGCAGATACTTCTCCACCTCGCTCCGCGTCGTAAGGTGCGGCTTCACCTGGTGCCGAATTGGCAGTTTCGTATCTTCCGAGGCGAACTGCAGGATCGGGCCGATGGAGGAGAACAGTTCCTTCGCCTGCTGCGGCGTAATGTGGGTTTCAGGAGCGGGCGTCTTCGCCTCTCCGGTTTGCGCTCCTGCCTGCCCTGCCTGCGGGGGCGGCTCAACCGGCGTATTAGCAGTGGTTTGGGCGCCTGTAGAGAGGACGAACAGGAGCGCCATTAGCGCACACCCGAAGTTGATGAATCGTTGCATTCCCGTTCCCTGCGCCACCTGTCGCTGTTTCGCTGCTACCTGCAGACTATAATTTTTTAGAGAGCCGTGTATGACTCAGACATATCAAAATCCCGGCGCCGCTGTCCTCTCTGCACTGGAAGCCCAGAATGCGACGGCTGGGGAGGCATGGCGAACGCCTCTGACAAGCCGTCTGAGCACTGACGACGCCTCGACTCCTGAATTGACGATGCACCGCGGAGCAGAGACGCCGCTCCGTTTCTCTGCCACCCCGGCCGAATTGCGGCTCCTGGTCCAGAAAGCAGGGGTTTTCGACCTTGGATACCGCACCGTTCTGCGCGCTACCGGCAAGGACCGCATTCGCTGGCTGAATGGCATGATTACGCAGGCCGTAAAAAACATGACGCCCGGGCAAATCGGTTACACCCTGGTTCTCAGTCCGCAGGGTCGAATTCAGGGCGATGGTGATGTCTATTGTTTTGAGGATTCTCTACTCCTGGAGACGGACCGCTTTCAGGTAGAGCGTCTCCTGACCCATCTGCGCCGCTTCATCATCATGGATGACGTGAGGCTCGAAGAATTAGACGCTGCAGAGACCGCAATTGGCATCGCAGGACCCCAAACCGCCGAGATTCTGGAGAAGCTGGGTGGTAGCTTGCCGGAGCCGGATACGTTCCGGAGAGGACAGCTCGCCGGCATCGATGTCACGCTGATCCGCACCTGGAGTCCTGCGGTCACAAAAGCCGAAATCCGCGTGGACGCCGGGCAGGTCGTGGACCTCTGGAACGCACTGGCTGAGGCGGGCGCAACTCCCTGCGGTACCGCGGCTCTTGAAGATCTGCGTGTGCTCGAGGGAACGCCGCTGTTCGATGTCGATTTCGGCGATAAGCACCTGCCCCAGGAAGCGAACCTGTTCCGCGCCCTGAACTTTACCAAGGGTTGCTATATCGGCCAGGAGATTGTCGAGCGTATTCGCGCACGGGCCACTGTCCATCGCTCCCTGCGACAGTTTGAGCTGCACGGGGAGACACCCAACCTCAATCCCGGAGAGACGGTCGAACTGCGCGCCGGTGAAGCAACGGTGGGCGAATTGACCAGCGTGGCGCGGATCGACCTGACCGGAGTGGCCAGAACTTTTGCGCTCGGAGTGGCGCGTACTGAAGCCCTCGATAAGAGTGAAACCCAACCGATCTGCTACCCTGGCGGGACGGCCCTGCCCCTGGCCATGCCGCCTGTCCACCTTGGGTGATCGGTGATTTTTGCGGAGAGAAACGTAATTTATGGATGAGAAACAGCCGACGTTCACGGTAAGCGACAAGCGCAAATTCACCCTGGAAGGTGAGTTGCGCGATGAGAGCCAGGCGGCCGATTTGGCCGAAGAGAAACCTGCCGCACCCGCGAATGTCGTCACGATGCCGGCACCCGAGGAGCGTGGGGCCGATCCGGAAACCGAAGGCGTCGACGAACTCGAAGTGCCGCAGTTTTCCGCGCAGGAAACTGCGGAACAGGACGCTGCCTACAAGGAATCATCTCGGCAGATCGATGACATGCTGCGGCAGGCGAACCCCGGGGTGGGAACTGGCGGAACAATCACCTTCGAGCACATCATCCAGTCGTTCTACGTGTCAGCGATGATGGCCATGGGCGCAGGGACCGAACCTGGCCAGAAGGCGCGCGTCGACATTCTCGGTGCCCGGCAAAGCATCGACATGCTGGCCCTGCTGCAGGAGAAAACCAGGGGGAATCTCACGCCGAAGGAAGAGGCGACGCTGCAGAATGTTCTCTTCGAGCTGCGCATGATGTTCCTGGAGATCACGAACGCGATTGCGCAGCAGGCCCAGAAAGCCGCCGATCCAAAAAAGAAGTGATCCCCCTTTCTCATCCAACCTGTCTGATGAATCCAGCCGCATGAAGGCGGAAATCGTTGTTCTCGGCAGCGGGACCTCCATGGGGGTGCCGACGCTCGGCTGCCAGTGCGCCGTATGCACCTCTACCGATCCACGCAATCGCAGAACCCGCCCCTCGATTGCCGTCACCTGGAACAATACCGGTGCGACGCATTTGGTGGTCATTGACACAGGTCCGGACTTCCGCAGCCAGGCACTGCGTGAAGGCATCCGGCACGTGGATGCCGTGTTCTATACGCACGCCCATGCCGACCATATCCTCGGTCTCGACGATCTGCGTCCGCTGAGCTTCGCCTACAAGCCCAAATCCCTGCCCCTATATGCAGATCGGCCAACAGCCGATATTCTCCGTCGGGTCTATGACTATACCTTCTCGCCCACCTCGACGTATCCCAATAAGGCGCGCGTTGAGCTGCGCGATCTGGCAGAGGAGCAGACAGTCAATGTGCACGGGGCGCAATTTCAACGGGTACCGCTCCTGCACGGTGATCTCGAGGTCGCGGGGTTTCGCTTTGGATCGGCGGCCTACCTGACCGATATGAACGCCATTCCTGAGTCCAGTCTGCCGCTGCTTCACGGGCTTGACGTGATGATCATCGATGCCCTCCGGCCCCAGCCCCACCCCAGCCACGCCAACATCGCAGAGTCGCTGCGATGGGTCGAGCGCGTTCGCCCCCGGCAGGCCTGGTTCACCCATATGTCGCACGAAGTGGAGCACGACACCACCGAGCAGACACTTCCAGCCAATGTGCGGCTCGCCTG
>DASZYN010000226.1:0-4970 GCA_035545435.1 Acidobacteriaceae bacterium
TCGCATCGCTGAGTTTTATACCGAAGCGATCGGCTTTCTTGCCGGCCATGGCCTGGCGCAATACGAGATCTCGAATTTTGCCCGCACCGGCTGCGAGTCGCGGCACAACCTGAAATACTGGCGCCGCCAGCCCTATCTCGGCTTTGGCCTCGATGCTCACTCCATGTTGCGGACGAGTGCCCGCGTCCCGTTGCGATTCGCAACAACGGACGATCTGGATGTTTATCTGAAGGATTCGGGATGGGAAACACCGCGCCGCCTCGACCGGGAGGAAGAGCTGGAGGAGGCCTGGTTCCTCGGTCTGCGTCTGAACGAGGGTGTCAGTCTTGGCGCGCTGCGTCAGGAGTTCTCGTCATCCGCGGTCCGCGAGTTTCTGTCCACCATCGCGGAGCTGGAGGACGAAGGTCTGATCACGTTCGCCGAGGGCGACCGGGTCGCACTGACGGCACGCGGACGTTTGCTCTCGAACGATGTCTTTGAGCGATTCCTGGCGGAACCCGCCGTCGCCTAGGTCATACTCAAACCAGTTGATGTCGAGGGGGAATCATGTCTTCTGGTACGGCAGCCGTGGCCGAACACGATACCGCCGCTTCCGCGCAGGTCGCAATGATCGACCTGCGCAGCGACACGGTGACCAAACCCACGCCCGCGATGCGTGCGGCAATGGCCGCCGCCGAAGTGGGCGATGACGTTTATGGCGAGGACCCTACCGTTAACCGGCTGGAAGCGCGGGCGGCGGAAATCTTCGGGCGCGAAGCGGCCCTGTTCGTGCCCAGCGGTACCATGGGCAATCAGACCGCGATCCGGCTGAATACGCAGCACGGCCAGGAAGTCATCTGTGAGGCCCGTTCGCACATCGTGGAGTGGGAGATCGCGATGGCTTCGGCGTTCTCCGGATGCCAGCTGCGAACGATTCCTGCCGACCGCGGCATTCTTACCTGGAGCGCCATGGCGCCACACATCACCGGCAAGCATTATCACCGCGCGCCGACGGGCCTGATCGCGCTCGAGAACACGCATAATATGGCGGGCGGCACCGTCACTCCACTCGAAGTGACGCAGGAGATCCTCGCCGGGGCGAAGGAGCGCGGGCTCCCCGTCCACCTCGACGGTGCGCGCATCTTCAATGCGTCCGTCGCGCTGGGAGTCGGCGTGCGCGAACTCACCCGCGACTTCACCACGGTGATGTTTTGCTTGTCGAAAGCATTGGGAGCCCCGGTGGGATCGATGCTGGTGGGCACATTCGATCAGATGGATCGCGCGCGGCTCATCCGCAAGGCCCTCGGTGGAGGCATGCGCCAGGCCGGCGTTCTGGCTGCAGCCGGATTGATCGCACTGGAGGAAGGCCCGAAGCATCTGCAGGCCGATCATGCCAATGCTCGCCTGCTGGCCGACGCCGTGGCTCAGGCGGGCGCACCCATCGACCTGAGCACCGTGCAGACGAACATCGTCATCTTCCGCGTTCCGGATGGCAATGCAGATGCGTTCTCTGCGAAGCTTAAAAAGCGCGGAATCCTCGCCAGTTCCATCTATGGGAGCAGCATCCGTTTTGTGACGCACCGCGACGTGGACCGCGCCGCATGCGAGGAAGCGGCTCGGATCACGGTTGAACTGCTCGGCAATGGGTAAACCTTTAAGGATGAGTCCAATCACGGGTTCCGTGCATCCAAAAGACTATAATTGACGTTCATGCCGAAGTATTCCATCGTCGTTCCGTTTCATAACGAAGAGGAGAGCGTCACCGCTCTCTATGACCGTCTCAAGGACGTCATGGAGCACGTGGGCGAATCGTTCGAGCTGGTTTTTGTTGATGACGGCTCCAACGATCGCACCTGTCGCCTGCTGGAAGAAATTGCCGCCGTCGACAGCCGTGTCCTGGTGGTGAAGCTGCGCCGCAATTTCGGTCAGACCTCTGCCCTGGCGGCAGGGTTCGATCACGCCGAGGGCGAGTTCATCCTGGCGATGGATGGCGATCTGCAGCACGATCCCGGCGAGATTCCCGCCTTCATCGAAAAACTCGAAGAGGGTTACGACGTCGTCAGCGGATGGCGGAAGGAACGCATCGATAGTTTCGTGATGCGGCGCATCCCTTCGCGTTGCGCCAACTGGCTCATGGCGAAGCTGTCGGGAGTCGATATCCACGATTTCGGCACGACGTTTAAGGCCTATCGGCGCGAGGTCATCCACAATATTCCGCTTTACGGCGAAATGCACCGATTCATTCCGGCTCTGGCCTCGTGGTATGGCGCAAGCATCTGCGAAGTTCCCATCACCAACGTCAACCGCACCGTCGGGAAGTCGCACTACGGAATCAGCCGCACGTTCCGGGTCTTCTTCGACCTGATGACGATCCGGTTCCTCCTGAAGTACATGACCCGCCCCCTGCATTTCTTCGGGCTTTTCGGCGCCCTGGGCATCGTGGGCGGCAGCGGCCTGTCCATGTTTCTGCTGGCGCTGAAGGTTTTCACGCATCAACACGTGATGGATGAGCACGGGCCCCTGTTCGTGGTGGCTGCGGTCATGATCCTGGCGGGAATTCAGTTGCTGGCCCTCGGTCTGCTCGGCGAACTGCAGGTGCGCCATTACCACGCAGCGGCTCAGCGCGCTCCGTATACGGTCGATCGGCTGGTGCGGCTGCGCGCGTCGGAAGAGTCGAATATCCTGCCGGACAATTAATCGCCGGTACCTTTCGCGGCAACCTAACTTGTTGCATCTCCTATCCCAGTAGCGAGAATTTGCTTTTTGTCTTCGTATAATTTCGCTAGCTGACACGCGCGAGAAGTCGTCACTTGTTGCGCGCGGGCCACTGCCAGCAGGAGAGCCAATCGGAGCCATGCAGAAGCCCGCGGACGGACGGAAACGCGTTGTCATCGAGAGCGTCGATCCCGAGATCGATGGCGGCCGTTACGCTGTCAAGCGCATCATCGGCGACTCCGTCATCGTTGAGGCAGACGTCTTTGCCGATGGGCACGATCACGTTGCAGCGCACCTGCTGTTCCGCTTTGATGAGAATTCCGAATGGGCCTCCATGCCCATGCAGCCGTTGGGCAACGATCGCTGGCGAGCGGAGTTTCCGGTTACCCGGATGGGCGAGTACGTCTATACCGTCGCTGGCTGGATCGATCATTTTGATACCTGGCACAGCGACCTCGAGAAGCGCATCGCCGCCGGGCAGGATATCCGCGTGGATCTCCTGAACGGCGCCCAGCTGGTGGAGCAGGCCGCCGAACGCGCCGGGCGCGACGATGCCGATGCGCTGCGACGCTGGGCCACGCAGTTGCGAGCTACGGACGATGTCGAAGTGGCGCAGACCGCCGCGCTCGACCCGGCACTCGCCATCATGATGGCTCAGTATCTCGATCCCGCCATGGAAACGCGCTACGAACGCGATCTGCGGGTGACCGTCGATCGTGAGAAGGCCCGTTACTCGGCCTGGTACGAATTGTTCCCGCGCTCCACGGCAACCGAACCGGGACGTCATGGAACCTTCAAAGACTGTGAAGAGCGCCTCGACTACATTGCGCGCCTCGGATTCGACGTTCTCTATCTGCCGCCCATTCACCCCATCGGCCAGGCTTTTCGCAAGGGCAAGAACAACTCGACCACCGCTGAATCCGGAGATACGGGCAGTCCCTGGGCGATTGGTGCGAAAGCCGGGGGGCATACTGCGATTCACTCCAAGCTGGGCACGCTCGAAGATTTTCGTCACCTTCTGCGCGCGGCCGCGGATAAGGGCATCGAGATGGCGATGGATATCGCCTTTCAGTGCTCGCCGGATCATCCCTGGGTCACCGAGCATCCGGCATGGTTCAAACATCGCGCCGATGGAACGATCCAGTACGCGGAGAACCCGCCCAAGAAATATCAGGACATCTATCCGCTCGATTTTGAAAGCAGCGACTGGCAGGGCTTGTGGGATGGGCTGCGCGATGTGTTTCGCTTCTGGTGCGAGCAGGGTGTCCGCATCTTTCGCGTCGACAACCCCCACACGAAGGCGTTTCCCTTTTGGGAGTGGTGCATCGCAGAGCTGAAGCGCGACTATCCCGATGCGCTGTTCCTGGCAGAAGCCTTCACGCGGCCGCGTGTGATGCAGCGTCTCGCCAAGCTGGGATTCTCTCAGTCCTACACCTACTTCACATGGCGGAATACGAAGCAGGAGCTCACGGACTATTTCACCGAACTGACGCGAACCCGGGTGCGCGAGTATATGCGCCCCAATCTGTGGCCCAACACGCCGGACATCCTTCACGAGACGCTGCAGGTGGGGGGACGGCCCGCATTCCTCAGCCGCATTGTTCTTGCTGCGACGCTCGGACCCAACTACGGCATCTACGGGCCTGCCTATGAGCTTCTGGAAAACACGCCAGTGCGCCCCGGCAGCGAGGAGTACCTGAACTCGGAGAAGTATCAGATTCGGGACTGGGACCTGGCCGCGCCGCACAGCATTGCGGGCACCATCGCGAATATCAATCGGGCACGCCGAGAGAATCCGGCTCTGCATGCCAACCATGACCTGCATTTTCATTCGACCGATAATCCGTATCTGATTGGCTACAGCAAATCGAGCATCGATCGCGGCAATCTCGTCCTTACCATCGTGAACCTCGATTCGTTCCACCGGCAGTCTGGCTGGATCGACCTCGACCTCGGCCAGTTAAGCCTCCGTCCCGATGAGAGTTTTCAGCTTCTCGATGAACTAACGGGCGCCCGCTATGTATGGCAGGGATCCCGGAACTACATCGAACTCGATCCCGGCAGGATTCCCGCGCACATCTTCCGCATTCTGCGCAAGGTGCGTTCCGAAAAGGATTTCGACTACTATCTGTGAGCCCACAGGATTCCATGCCGGATTCGAAAGCCATCATTCGCAAACCGGGCAGCGTTACCGATCCGCTTTGGTATAAAGACGCGATCATCTACGAAGTCCACGTCAAGGCGTTTTGCGACAGCAACAACGATGGCATCGGCGA
>DASZYN010000227.1:0-8457 GCA_035545435.1 Acidobacteriaceae bacterium
TGTCAGCGCCTTCCATGACTACCTGACGCGGGAGCTGAAATACGAGACCACCGACACTTACCGGGTTCACACCGAATCGGAAGTGCCCTGGGACATGCACCACCAGATGCCCGGGCAGCGTTTCGGCGGAGGCGGCGGCGGACGGGCTTCCCTGCCCTATCTGGCGGGCGACCTCGCCGATGCCATGCGTAAGAACCCGAAGCTGAAGGTCTTCTCGGCGAATGGGTACTTCGATCTGGCAACGCCCTTCTTCGTCACTGAATATGACCTGGCGCACATGATGCTCAAACCCGACCTGGCGAAAAATGTGAGCTTCGGCTACTACCCCGCCGGACACATGGTGTACCTCAACGTCGAGGCCCTGAAGCAGTTCAAGCACGACATGACTGACTGGTACGCGTCCACAGGCCATTGATAATCAGGGGCGTCCCGAGCCGTCCGGACGCCCCTCGTTTCCTGAACCGTTGTTTCCCTCTCCTGTTACTTCCTGAGACTTCTATTGTTGCCGGCGGGGCATCTCCGGCAAGTGCGGTAATCGCTGAAGCTCTTGCTTCGGATCCTGATCGCGTCAATGGAAGTCATGGGAGCGGACCTCGATTGCGTTGTCGCTAAGTGGCGTCAGACGCATGGCTTTCACGTGGATGACATTGTCCTGGTTCTGAAGAGGACCTTCGACGAACAGGAAGCGGGCACGGGTAACGGTAACCTGATTGCTCTCGTACATCTGCGGCGTGACGATAACGTTGGCGATGCCCGTCTCATCTTCCATCGACAGAAACACGAAGCCTTTGGCTGTGCCAGGGCGCTGGCGGGCAATGATGCAGCCCGCAGCGCGCACCCATTCGCCGTCGCGACGGGTACGGAGTTCTTCGGCTGAGAGGATGTTCTGGCGGCGGAGTTCGGCTCGGCGGTAGGACATGGGGTGACGGCCAGTGGTGAGACCCGTACCGGAGTAGTCCGCGACGAGACGCTCTTCAGGGGTCATCTGCGCAAGAGGTGAGAGACCCTGTGGATCGGCGAGGAGCGCTCCCGTATGGGTGAGGAGCGGACCTTCGGGCTTGCCCGCGCGCTCAACCTGCCAGAGCGCGTCGCGACGGTGGCCGATCCCGGCGACATTGTTGAGCGCTCCGATGTTCGCGAGCAGGGAGATTTCTTTTTTGTTGAGTTCTGGCACGCGCAGCGCAAGATCATCGACAGAATTGAACGCGCCTCCTGTGCGGCGTGAAGCCATGATCGCCTCTCCTGCCTGCTGGCGAAGTCCACGAGCGTAACCCAACCCAAGCCGCATCGACAACGATCCATTGGCTTCATGCTCGATCGTGCAGGCCCAGTCTGAAACCTGAACATCGATGGAATGGATCTTCAGGCCATGGCGCTGCGCATCTTTAACGAGCACAGCAGGCGAGTAAAAACCCATAGGCTGGTTGTTCAGGATCGCAGCAGTAAACGCTGCGAGGTATTTCACCTTGAAGTAGGCCGATGCATACGCAAGGAGTGCGAAGCTGGCGGCGTGGGACTCCGGGAATCCGTATAGCGCGAAGGAACTGATGGCCTGGACGATTTCGTCCTGCGTTTTCGGCGGGATGTTGTTGTCGGTCATGCCTTGGCGGAGTTTGACTTCGAGATCCTTCATCCGTTGCCATGAGCGGCGCATGCCGACGGCGCGGCGCAGCTCTTCTGCTTCGGCGCCGGTGAAGTTCGCGACCGTCATCGCAATGCGCAAAAGCTGTTCCTGAAAAAGCGGCACACCCAGAGTGCGGCTGAGCACCGGCTCGAGTGAAGGATGCGGGTATGTGACTTCTTCCTTGCCCTGTCTGCGGCGCATGTAGGGGTGCATCATTTTTCCCACGATGGGGCCGGGGCGAATAATAGCAACCTGCACAACCAGATCGTAAAAGAGCTCAGGGTAGTTGCGCGGAAGCGAGGCCATCTGCGCGCGGCTTTCGATCTGGAACATGCCGACGGTGTCGGCGCGCTGCAGAACCCGGTAGACATTGGAATCGTCAGGCAGGTGGGCGAGATCGATGGGTTCGCCGTAGTGCTCGGGAATGAGCGTAAGGCAGTCCTTGAGGACGGCCATCATGCCGAGGCCCAGAAGATCGACTTTGATGATGCCGAGGTCGGCGCAGTCTTCCTTGTCCCACTGGATCACGGTGCGACCGGGCATGGAGGCGCGTTCGAGGGGGACGATGTGATTGAGTTGGCCCTGGCAGATGACCATGCCGCCGGAGTGCTGACCGAGATGTCGCGGAAGATCCTGTAGACGGACGCAGAGCTGAAGGTATTTGGCGATCCGCGGGTGGGCGATGTCGAAGCCGGCGTGGTTGAAGGAATTTGCCATGGTGTCGTTCTCACCGCGCCACTCCCACTGACTCACAAGCGAGGTGAGGCGGCCGAGAGATTCCTGGTCGAAGCCAAGCGCTTTACCGACTTCGCGCGCGGCCGACTTGCCGCGGTAGGTGATGACGTTGGCGGTCATGGCGGCGCCGAGTTCGCCGTAGCGCTGGTAGACATACTGAATGGCCTGCTCGCGTTTTTCTTCCGAAGGCAGATCAAGGTCGATGTCGGGCCACTCGCCGCGGTTTTCGCTGAGGAAGCGCTCGAAGAGCAGGTCCATGCCGATGGGATCGACGGCGGTGATTTCGAGTGCATAGCAAACAGCTGAATTGGCGGCGGACCCACGGCCCTGGATGAGAATGTCGTTCTGTTTGCAGTAGCGGACAATGTCCCAAACAATGAGGAAGTAGCCGGCGAAGCCGAGCTTCGCGATGAGCGTCAGCTCGCGGTCGACTTGTTTCCGTGCCCGGTCCAAAATGCTGGACCCTTTTTTTGCACCGTAGCGGAGCCGGACCCCTTCATCGACACGCTTGCGGAGGAAGGAGTCCATGGTGTCACCATCCGGGACCGGGTAGTGAGGGAATTCGTAGCCGAGATCGGCAAGCCTGAATTGCAGGCGCTCTGAGATTTCGTGAGTGTTGGCGATCGCTTCAGGAAGATCGCGAAAAATGGTGGACATTTCGGCTGGCGAGCGAAGGTAGCGATGGTTATTAACAGCAAGGAGGCGCCCGGCGTGGTCGAGGTCGACATGATGGCGGATGGCCGTGAAGACGTCGAGAATCTCGCGATCGTGCGGCGCAGCATAGCGAACGCCGTTGGTGGCGACAATGGGAAGCCGCATCGAACGGGCGAGACGGAGCGCAGCCTGATTGCGGGCTTCCTGATCCGGGACCTGGTGGCGCTGCAACTCGACGACGACATTGCCGCGGCCGTAGATAGCAACAAGGCGATCGAGAAGGGCCTGGGCCGCGGGTTCTCCGCCAGATGCGAGGGCTGCGGCCAGTGGACCTTCATCGCCGCCGGTGAGGCAAAGAAGTCCGGCGGAGTACTGAGCCAGCTCGTCGAAGGTCGCCGCGCCTTCGGCTTTGGTGGTCTCTCGCATTTTGAAATGCGTAATCAGCTGGCAAAGATTCTGATAGCCCGTGCGATTTGCGCAGAGGAGTGGCAGGCGGGCAGGTTCAGGGATCGCGGATTGGTCAGGATGTCTTGGGTGCGGAAGCCACGGTGCATGCGTCAGCCTTGGGCCGAAGGCAGAGGTAGAGATTTCGGCGCCGACGTGAGCGCGGAGACTATTACGCTCGGCTGAAGTGTGCATGCGCGCGGAGCCGTAGAAGCCATTGCGGTCGAGCAGAGCGACGGCGGGAATTTCGAGTTCCATCGCGCGCTCGATAAGGTCCTCGGGCTGGGAGGCTCCCTCAAGAAAGGAAAAGGCGGAGGCAGCGTGAAGCTCGACATACCTAGTCATAGAACTCCTCCAGACGCCAGTCGTTCAGAGTCGCAGGGCGAAGAGGATTGCGAGCAATGGCGCAGGAGAGGATCCCAGCGTCACCATCGGAGCGAGCGACGAGATCCCACTTCTCCATCGACCAGCACTCGATGCCCCACCAGTTGCCGGAAAAGAACCAGGGTCCCCAGGCGCGCTCGACCGTGTAGCGCTGGTTGCGGAAGACAAGGGCAACCGGTCGTCGCTCGCTCAGCGTGACAGTGATTGGTTCCGGCGGACGGAGGCGGCGGCGCGCAGTATGGGCTGGCTTTTGCGCAACCGGCAGCGTCGCTGCTGCGGTAGCGGTCGGGGTTGTGGGGCGCGTTTCATCAATCGAAAAGCGCTCCACACGGAAGGCATCGGGCCGGTGCGTGTCTTCGAGAACCGCGCGTCCGACACGATTGTCGCCGACAAGCGAGCGGATGCGGGCGAGGGTGACGTCGAGACGATCGGGCTCGGGGAGTTGCGGGGTAAACAGGCCTTGCTGCACTTTGCTCGTGGAACCGGGTTCGGCCGCGACGGCGATAGCGAGGATAGCGGCAGAGGGCGGATGCGCTTGCAGATCAAGGTGAAGCAGACGGAGCCAGAGACGTCGGTCGTTGCCAGGCAGAGCAGGCCGCACGGTACGCGTGTGAGTGCTGCCGCCGTCGA
Source organism: Acidobacteriaceae bacterium (assembly GCA_035545435.1). Classification (GTDB taxonomy): domain Bacteria; phylum Acidobacteriota; class Terriglobia; order Terriglobales; family Acidobacteriaceae; genus Palsa-343. The sequence goes on from DASZYN010000227.1 coordinate 4,472, forward strand.
GGACGAGGGTGACGGTGACCGATGCGAGCGCGAGGATTTGCGCGGCGGCACGGGCAATGAGTTGGTCGAGCAGGACCCCGAGAACGAAGAGGAGTGAGTCGAGGAGTTCGACAGGGGCCTCGAGTTCGGTGCGCTCTTCAAGGTTAAACGGCGGATCGACGGGTACGAGTAGGTGCGGAGCTTCTCCGCGAGCAAGTTGGCGAAGGCGGAGACCATGCTGGCCGAGGCGAGCGATTAGCTCTTTTTCTGGCAGGGCTGCAAGGGCGCCGAGGGTGAAGATGCCCCAGCGGGTAAGTGTTTCTGCGTGATCGGCCGTGAGGGGGAGGACGAAGATCGGCAGTGGAGCAAGGGCAGTGGCTTCATCGCCTGTGGGGATGACAGCAGTGGACCATCCGGAGACCGGGGAAGAGGTAGCGGACGCGGTAGTTCGTGAGCCGAGACTTCGTGCAAGGCAGAGCGCAGCGTCGATGTTGGCACTGATAACAATGGCGGCGTGGAGGCCGAGAGCGCGGACAGCGGCGAGGAGTTTTTTGGCGAGGATGGGGGGAGGGCCGATGAGCTTTTCGGTGCCGGTGATGTCGAGGATCGCGGCGAAGGAGTATGTGTCGGACGCCGCGTCTGACATGGCGCTGGATTTGTCGGACGCCAATTGCGGCGTCAGACATTCAACACGAGGCGAGAACCGGCCGGCGCACTGGAGGAGAGCAGCGTAGGCGCACGATTCTTCGGATAGAGATCGCAGCAGATGGGTGACACCGGAGAAGACATCGAGTTCGGCGCGAGTAAGGCCAGTTTCGATCCCCAGGTCACGAGCACGTGCGTTGCACGAGCAGACCGTCTGCCGCGGTGGAGTTCCTTCAAGGATGACGACCGGAGTTTTCCCGATCTGAGAGCGAAGGCGGAGCCTGGCCTGCGCAGGAAATTCACGAACATAGAGGCAGGCATAGAGCGTGGGAGGGGTCATGGGTGGCCTGCTTTCGGTCGCTGAGGGGTGGCTCGGGTCGACCACGGCGTGCAGGTGTTCCAAAGGATCGAGTGGTCACTTTGCGGAGGCTTGCGGCTACCGAAGTCGACGACGTTGCTGACGCGGGCAAAGCGGTCGCGCACAATTTCGACGCGATGTTCGGCTCCCGTGAAAACCGTAGTCACATCAGGATCGATCTGGCTCGGCTGGCAGTGAAGGACGAGGCCGGCGCTCGATTTCGCACAGGGATGTTGGGTGAGAAGGAGGACGCTGGCGTGGGTACGCTCCGCTGCAGCCCGGTACCGGAACCAGGTGGCCAGGGGAACGCGAAGTGCGAACTCAGGCGCAATCGAACCGAGGTCGAGAACGATGGCGCTGAAGCCTCCGCCCTGCAGGAGCAGATCCGTGGCACGGAGTGCCTGATCCAGCCTCGACCAGGGCTTTTTGCGAGAACGCTGAGGCGCTAAGTTGGGAGTTTGGAGTTGAGAGTTTGGCTGACCTGGGCTCAGGTTGCGAGTTACAGGTTGCGGCACCACTTCCCTGCCATGACGTCGGACTTTTGGCACCGGTTCGCAGCAGCGGGGTGCCAGGTAATCGTGGCGAATCGGTGGGCTGTCTCTATCGGTGAAAGAGGGTTGCGATTTTGCGGTAGCTAAATCGTTGCGAACGGCCAGTCGTTGCTTTTCGAAAAACATGTCCGATTGTTTGTCGGACATGCCTGGCAAAGTAAGCTGTTCTGGCTCAGTGCCGCAGCGAATCCAGAGCAATCGGTTGAGGTCGATGCCGGCACCAGCGGCAGACTCCGGGTGGAGCGCGTCCGACACGTCGACCCAGGCGCAGACGCGGTTGTCGTTTGTCAGACACGCGAGAAAAGTGAGGGCCAGCGATGTCCGGCCCGAGCACTCCGGACCGGTGAGTTCGGTGATGGCGCCGATGGGAAGGCCGCCCTGAAGAGCGTCATCGAGGGCGGTAAGGCCCGTAGGCGCATTCGGACACAGGACACGCGGAGGTGGTGTGAGCGCCGAGGGGATACGGTCGGCGAGAACAGCTTCAATCTGTTGGCGGAGGGCGGCGGCGGTTGGCATACGGCAACACTTTCGCCTTATCTTCGCCTATTGGATGCGGGGGAGCAAGGGGCGGATTTGCACAGAAGTGGCTAAATAAGCGGATGGCTTGGAAGCAAAGAGCTTATTCGATGGCAAAAACCGCATAGACCGTCGCCGATTCTTCAATTTGTTGCGGACGGATAGCGAGGGGCGAGGGTGGCGGAGCCGCTTTTGCGGCAGCACCCATGAAGTCGTAGACTCTGGGCGGTGTCGGCTGTGCCGGCGCCTGATTGCTGGCGTAGACCAGCGCCCCAAGACTCACTCCCAGTCCCGAAGCCATTTGCGCAGCGATGGCGTGCGCATCAACAAGTGCCTTCTGCGCCGCCTGCGCCTGCAATCCTTTGCGATCGGTCACGTCCCAGGCGATATTTCCGCTCTGATTGGCGCCCGCCTCGATTGCCACATGGAGCACCATCGCGGCGTCTCTCGCGGCGGTGTGCACGGCCCAGCTCTGCGAAAGTGTGAATGCCTTCTGAATCCGTTCCTCGGGTGCCGGTTGGGGATTGTATGGAAACTCAGTTTTGCCGAGGTTCTGCTCCTGGCTTTCGATCGCCTTGTCCGCCACGCCGGCCTTCTTCAGCGCAGCAAGGATCGCGTTCGACACCGCTGATCCCTTGCTGTAGGCAGCCGCCGCATCGGGCGCATAAATCTGAAAACCCACCGACACCACGGCCGTGTCTGCCTCCGCCGAGGCCTTGTCGCTGGCCGTGACCGCGATGGTGCGGTTGTTCTTGTCCACCTGGATGGTCTGCGCGCTGGCTACAACGGCGCCGAACAGGACGGCCAGAGCCAGGGAAAGAGTCCGTTTCATCATCACAACCCTCACGAGGGATTGTACCTGGCACAAGGTCGGAGCCTCGCCGTGCGCTATGCTAGGCTCAAGTTTCGGAGCGGAGTGCCCTTGTTCGGCATCCAAACCGGTTACGGATCTACTTCACGTATTTCTATATAACGAATGGCTCTGGAGACCATCGACGCTGCCGCCAAACGAGGCGTTCTCGCCCTGCAGGACTACGCGCTCCTCTCGGCTCGTGCGCTTGGGGATATTTTTCGGCGTCCGTTCTACCGTTCCGACATTTTCATGCAGGCCGATATCATCGGGGTCGGTTCGCTGCCCATCGTGATCCTTACGGGATTCTTCCTGGGCGGCGTATTGGCGCTGCAGTCCGCGGCGACGCTGTCGCAGTTCGGTGCTGCGGCGTTCACCGGGCAGCTGGTGGCGTTTTCGATGATCAAGGAGATCGGGCCGGTGGTGACAGCACTCATGGTTTCCGGGCGCAACGCGTCAGGAATGGCCAGCGAGCTGGGTTCGATGATCGTGACCGAACAAATTGACGCCATGCGTGCGCTGGGCACCGATCCGCTGAAGAAGCTGGTCATGCCGCGCATCGTCGCAACCGTGGTGATGTTGTTCTTCCTCGTCATCATTTCTGACGCTGTAGGCATCTGCGGCGGCGGGTTCGTTTCCGTGTTCATGCTCGGACAGGACGGCTCGCAGTACTTCCATACGTCGTATCAGTCGCTGGAGTATCCCGACATTCTGCAGGGGCTGGTGAAGCCGATTTTCTTCGGGTTCATCATCGCAACCATCGGCTGTTTTTACGGCATGAAGACGCGCGGCGGAACCCAGGGCGTCGGCCGATCGACGACGCAGGCCGTGGTCTGGTCGTCGATTCTCATCATCGCCTGCGACTTCATGATCAGCCGCGTCATGATCGGCATCTTTGGGCGGTGAACCCAGTGGCCGGTGAAGCAGGCGGCAACGGAGCGACTTCAGCGGCTGCGGCCGGCACTCCCGGAGAACCGGTTGTCGTTTTCGAAAACGTCTCCATCGGATTCGAACGCAAGCCAGTGCTCGAGGATATTTCGTTCGAGGTACGCTCGGGCGAGATGCGGATTCTGCTGGGGCCGGCCGG
>DASZYN010000228.1:0-5433 GCA_035545435.1 Acidobacteriaceae bacterium
CGGGGAAGCGAATCAGAGATTATGGGGGCCAAGACTGCGGCCGAATTCGCGGAGAGCTCGGAGGGTGTTGCCAGCGGCACCGGAGTCGATGGCTTCGGCGGCGCGAGCAACGCCGCCGCGGAGGTCGGCAGCGAGGCCGACGGCTTCGAGCGCAGCGGCGGCGTTGAGGAGGACGACGTCGCGCTTCGGGCCTCTCTCTTCGCCGCTGAGGATGGATTGGAGGATCGCGGCGTTGCTTTGCGGAATATCGCCGCCCTGGAGATCAGAGAGCTTTGCGGGTTTCAGGCCGGCGTCTTCGGGAGAGACGTGGGCGGATATCGCGTGGGGTGAACCGTGATCGGAAAGAGCGCGAACGACGATGGTGTCGGTGGGAGAGAGGGCGATTTCGTCGATGCCATTGCGGGCGTGGACAACACGACCGAAACGGACGCCGAGACGAGCCATGGCGCCGGCGGCAACGTCGAGCTTCGCGGGAGAGTAAACGCCCATGATTTGTGCTGGAGCCTCGGCCGGATTCGTAAGGGGGCCAGCGAGATTGAAGATGGTGCGAAAACCGAGAGCGCGGCGGATCGGCTGGACGCGCTTCATGGCCGGGTGGAGGGCGGGCGCGTAGAGAAAGGTGAATCCTGTAGCGCGGAGGCAGGCGGCTGACTGCTCCGGCGTGAGGGCGACGGGAACGCCCATGGCTTCGAGGACGTCTGCTGAGCCACATCTGGAGGTGATGCCGCGGTTGCCGTGCTTGGCGACTTTGGCGCCGGCAGCGGTGGCCACGAGGGCCGCGCCGGTAGAAATGTTGAAGGTGCCCACACCGTCGCCGCCGGTTCCGCAGGTATCGACGAGGGCGGCGCGTTCTTCAGGCTCGAGCGGAATGGGGAGAGACAGGGCGCGCATGGCCTGGGCAAAACCTGTAAGCTCGTCGACGGTTTCGCCGCGACTGGCGATGGCGGTGAGCAATGCGGCGATTTCGAGGTCCGTGCCTGCGCTGGACTCTCCACTCAGAATGGCATGGAGCGTCTCACGGGCCTCATCCCGCGTGAGGGTGCGGCGTTCCTCGATGATCGGTTTGAGGAGGGCCTGGAGAGCGGGCATGTGAAGCCATGCTAACGCGACGGCCCAGGCGGGCCGAAATGCGGAAGGGGGAGGCCGGCTGGGTTCTGCGGCGAAATAGTATCCGCAAGGAGGGGCTTTCAGGGAGTTTGGGTTGCTGGCGGGTCTATCGGTTCCTCAGCATAGCAACTCGTTCGTGGGTGCAGGGCCGTTTCCCGAAGTGGTTTTGTGACCGGTACTTTTGGGTCAGGCTCCCGCAAGTGTTCGTTGACGAGGCCGTCCGGAGGGCGTCTTCTGCTTGCTGTGGGGTGAACCTGGCGTCTTTTCTTCGGGGAGTTGGGGGGCCAGGGTCGGTGTTCCCGTTTCGGGTCTGAGTTTCCGATTCGGGCCGTGAGCGGTACTTGGGTTGGAATCTTTGCTCGATTGGATTGACCAGAGCCACGCGGAGGGCGTCTTCTGCTTGCTGTGGGGTGAACCTGGCGTCTTTTCTTCGGGGAGTTGGGACCAGGGTCGGTGTTCCCGTTTCGGGTCTGAGTTTCCGATTCGGGCCGTGAGCGGTACTTTGGGCTGGAATCTTCGCTCGATTTGATTGACCGGAGCCACGCAGAGGGCGTCTTCTACTTGCCGTGGGGTGAACCTGGCGTCTTTTCTTCGGGGAGTTGGCCTTTTTCGCTTGTTTGGAAGGCTTTTCGTGTGTTGGAACGCTTTTCGGTTGTTTGGAAGCCCTGCGAGATTGGAGGCGGCTGCGCGCTGAGGCAGCCGCCTTCGGTGGGACACGTCGATTAGTCGCCGGCTGAGGTGCCGGGAAGGGGCTCGTACGCCGGTTTGGCGGGGACGGCCTGGACGCCGGGTGCTGGTTTTTCAGCGAAGAAGACGCGGTAGACGAGGCCTCCGAGGACGCCACCGAGCGCCGGGGCGAGCCAGAAGAGCCAGAGTTGGGAAAGGGCCCACCCACCGACGAAGATCGCGGGGCCGGTGCTGCGAGCCGGGTTGACGGAGAGATTGGTGACAGGGATCCCGATGAGGTGGATGAGAGTGAGGCCGAGCCCGATGGCAATGGGGGCGAAGCCTTTGGGAGCGCGGATGTCGGTCGATCCCATGATGATGAAGAGGAAGAAAAAGGTAAGGACCATTTCAGCCACAAAGCAGGCCTGCATGCTGTAGAGGCCGGGGGAATGGGCTGCGTAGCCGTTGCATGCGAACGACCCGAGGACGAAGCCGGGCTTCCCGCGGGCAATGACATAGAGAGTGGCGGCGCCAACGAATCCGCCAGCGACCTGCGCGACGATGTAGGGCACGAGGTGCGCCCACGGGAAGCGGCGGCCGACGGCGAGACCGACGGAGACGGCTGGATTGAGGTGGCAGCCAGAGATGTGTCCGATGGCATAGCACATCGTGAGCACAGTGAGGCCGAAGGCAAGAGCTACACCGACAAAGCCGATGCCGAGACCAGGAAAGGCAGCGGCGAGGACGGCGGCTCCGCATCCGCCAAAGACGAGCCAGGCGGTGCCGAAGAATTCGGCGAAGAGTTTTTTGCTGAGATTCATTTTTCCCTCCTGTTGAAACCGAGTCATTTGCGGCTGACCGAATCGAAAAGCAACGAAGAGCCCGACGAGAAAGGTGGCGCGGGAGAGACGAGAACGGGAGAGGCGGACAGTGTAGCGCAGATGGAGAGGCCTGGGGAGTGAAGGAGAAGGATTTGCGGAGGAGCGGCGGAGGTTTGCAGCAGGCTGGATGCGTTCGCTACACTGAGAATTCTGCTTTAGCCGCGGCGGGCGCGAGCGCGCAACGGCGAGACCTCACGAAGATCCCTGCACCATCAAAGCTCCTCTCAAATCATTTATGAAAATTCACGAATATCAGGCAAAGGACATTCTGGCGAAGTATGGCGTCGCGATTCCGCGCGGCGAGGTCGCCAACAGCGTGGATGAAGCCATCGAGGCGGCGCGGGCGCTGTTCAGCGGCGGCGCAAAGGGTGTGGTGGTGAAGGCGCAGATCCACGCCGGCGGGCGCGGCAAGGGCGGCGGCGTGAAGGTAGCGAAGACTCTGGATGAAGCCGAGCAGTACGCGAAGCAGATTCTTGGCATGCAGCTGGTAACGCACCAGACGGGCCCCGAGGGACAGAAGGTGCAGCGGCTGCTGATCGAGGAGACAGCGGCGATCGACCGCGAGCTGTATCTGGGGATCGTGCTGGATCGCGCGGCGGCAAAGCTGGTGTTCATGGCGTCGCAGGCCGGCGGCATGGAGATTGAAGAGGTCGCGGCGAAGGATCCGAAGGCGATCTACAAGGCGTACATCGAGCCGGGAGTGGGGTTCCAGCCGTATCAGGCGCGCGAACTGGCGTTCGCTCTGGGGCTGAAGCCAGCGCAGATTGCGGACGCGGTGAAGTTCATGACCGGGATTTACCGGGCGTATATCGACACGGACGCTTCGCTGCTGGAGATCAATCCGTTCATCACGACGAAAGACGACAAGCTGTTTGCGCTGGACTGCAAGATCAACTTCGACGATAACGCCATGTTCCGGCACAAGGATCTGAAGGAGCTGCGCGATGTGGCAGAGGAGGATCCGCTGGAGGTGGAGGCGTCGAAGTATGCGCTGAACTACATCAAGCTGGACGGCAACATCGCGTGCATGGTGAACGGAGCGGGGCTGGCAATGGCAACGATGGACATTATCCAGTATGCGGGCGGGATGCCGGCGAATTTTCTGGATGTGGGCGGGGGCGCGAACCAGCAGCAGATCGAGCATGCGTTCGAGATTCTGCTGTCGGACAAGAACGTGCAGGCGGTGTTCATCAATATTTTTGGCGGGATTCTGAGAGTGGACACGCTGGCCACGGGAGTGGTTGAGGCGGCGAAGAATTTGAAAGTGAAGGTCCCGGTCGTGCTTCGGCTGGAAGGCACAAATGTGGAAGAGGGGCGAAAGATCCTGAAGGATTCGGGATTGAAGTTCATTGTCGGAGACACGATGCAGGATGCGGCGCAGAAAGTGGTGGCAGCTGCGAAAGGAGCGGCGTAGAGATGGCTGTACTGGTCGATAAGAACACTCGCCTCATCGTGCAGGGGATTACCGGACGCGAAGGAACTTTCCACGCCAAAGGTTGCGCAGAATACGGAACGAAGGTGGTTGGGGGCGTTACGCCGGGCAAGGGCGGGACGACACACGAGGGGTGGCCGGTTTTCGATACGGTGCATGACGCCGTGGAGAAGACAGGCGCCAACGTTACGGTGATTTTTGTGCCGCCGCCGTTTGCTGCCGATGCGATTCTCGAAGCGAACGATGCTGGTTTGCCTCTGATCATCTGCATCACCGAGGGGATTCCGATCAATGACATGGTGAAGGTTTGGAGCGTCCTGAAGCATTCCAACTCACGGCTGATCGGGCCGAATTGCCCGGGCGTGATTTCGCCGGGGAAGGCGAAGGTAGGCATCATGCCGGGGCGGATTCACAAGGAAGGCTCGATCGGGATCGTGTCGCGCTCGGGCACGCTGACCTATGAGGCGGTGTATCAGCTGACGCAGCGCGGGATTGGGCAGTCGACGGCGATTGGGATTGGCGGAGATCCGATTATCGGCACGACACACGTGGACGCGCTGAAGCTGCTGAATGAGGATCCGGAGACCGAGGCAATCATTCTGATCGGCGAAATTGGCGGTACGGCGGAAGAGACCGCGGCCGCGTATGTGAAGGAGCATGTGAAGAAGCCGGTGGTGGGATTCATCGCCGGACAGACGGCTCCGCCGGGACGACGGATGGGGCATGCGGGCGCGATCATCTCGGGCGGCCAGGGCACGGCGGCGGAGAAGATGAAGGCGCTGACGGCGGCGGGGATTCATGTGGTCGAGACGCCGGCGGCGATTGGGGAGACGGTGGCGAAGGTGATCGGGAAGTAAGTTGGGGCAGTTGTTAGTTCTTAGTTGTGAGTCGCAAGTTCTAATTTGAAAGCCGTTTCTTGAGTTAGAAGGCCAGGAGACCTATGTCACAGCGTACGTTCAGCATTATTAAGCCGGATGCGATTCGGAAGGGTCATGCGGGGGCGATTCTCGCGGAGATTGAGAAAGCCGGGTTCAAGATTGTCGCGATCAAGAAGTTGTCGATTTCGAAGCCACAGGCCGAGGGCTTCTACTACGTGCACAAAGAGCGGCCCTTCTTTGGATCACTGACGACGTTCATGTCTTCGGGGCCGATTGTGGCGCTGGTGCTGGAGAAAGAGAACGCGATTGCCGATCTGCGGAAGCTGATGGGGGCAACGAATCCTGCGAATGCAGAGGAGGGGACGATCCGGAAGAAGTATGCGGGGTCGATCGAGGAGAATGCGATTCACGGGTCGGACGCCGAGGAGACGGCGCAGTTCGAGATTGGGTATTTCTTCGCCGGGCATGA
>DASZYN010000229.1:0-7363 GCA_035545435.1 Acidobacteriaceae bacterium
TCGTCCAGGATGTACATCTGCGTATTGGCGATGGGACGTCCGATGAGGATGGGATTCTCGCCACTGCGAACACGATGGGCAGCGGACCAGATGGTGGTCTCTGTAGGTCCGTACAGATTCCAGAGTTCGCTGCCGCGTGCCATAAGGCCCTCGGCGACATCAGGGGCAAGCGCTTCGCCTCCGCACCACATGCGCAGGCGGGGACGGCCCATCCAGCCGGACTCAATGAGCATGCGCCAGGTTGATGGCGTCGCCTGCATGACGGTGGCGTCGGAGACATCGAGGAGTTCAGCCAGTTGTTCCGGGTCGATGACCTGATCGCGGGAGGCAATCACCAGCTTTGCTCCGCAGAGAAGCGGTCCGAAGACTTCCAGAGTGGCGATGTCGAAGGAGAGAGTGGTGACGGAGACCAGGGTGTCTGTCGCAGAAAGTCCCGGCTCGCGCAACATCGAGGCGAGAAGATTGACGAGGGCCGAATGAGGAATCTCCGTGCCTTTGGGGTTGCCGGTCGATCCCGAGGTGTAAATCAGATACGCCAGGTCGTCGCCGGAGAGTTGGATTGACGGGGCGTCCGCAGGGGAAAGATCAAGCTCGTCGATGCTGAATACGGTGGCGTTTGTGGGCGGCAGTGTGCTGCGCAACTCTTGTTGGGTGAGGATGAGCGGGACGTTTGCGTCGCCGAGCAGAAACTCGATGCGCTGGGCGGGCAAGGCCGGATCAAGGGGCAGGTAGGCTGCTCCGGATTTAAGAATGCCGAGGACGGCAATGACCATCTCCGGACTACGCTCAAGGAAGACGGCAACGACATCGGAACGGCTAATCCCCTGCGCGCGAAGAGCCGATGCAAGGGCGGAGGACTGTGCGTCCAACTCGCTGTAGGTCAGCGAGCGAGCGCCCATGGAGACAGCAATCGATGCCGGAGTTTCTCTCGCCTGAGCGGCAAACCATGCCGGTACGGTTGCCCAGGGTGCTGGCGGAACTACGGTCTGATTCCATCCTTCAATCAGCTGGCGACGTTCTGGTTCGGCGAGAAGCTGGAGCTTGTGAATCGGTTGCGTCGCATCGGCACAGGCCAGTTCCAGAATGTGCAGGTACTGGCGCAGCATTCTCTGCATGGTCGCTTCTTCGAAAAGGTCCGTGTTGTATTCGAAATCGCAGCGGAAGCGGCCTTCGTGAGGATAGACATCGACAGCAAGGTCATAGCGAGCGCGAAAACCCTGAAAATCCAGCTGAGATATCGCAATGTCTCCCATAGGAGGGAGAGAGGCGTCCTGATTCTGAAGCGTGAACATGACCTGAAACAGAGGACTGCGATCGAGGGTCCGCTCAGGCTGCAAGAGTTCTACCAGTTGATCGAAGGGAGTGCTTTGATGCTCAAACGCTTCCAGAGCAAGCGTACGAACGCGGCCGACCAGGTCGGCGAAGGAAGGATCGCCGCTCAGATCGGTTCGAAGAACAAGATTGTTGACGAAGAAACCAATCAGGGACTCGAAACTGCTCTTCAGACGGCCCGCGGTGGGCGTGCCGATGAGAATGTCATCCTGGCGGGTAAATTGACGCAGCATGACACCGAAGGCGGCAAGCAACACCATATAGAAGCTGGCGTTGTGGCGGCGGGCGAGAGCCAGCAGCTGGTTCTCGAGATCGGCGGGAATTTCGGTTGTGGCGCGCTGGCCGCGGAAGGTCTGCACCGGCGGTCGAGGATGATCGAGCGGCAGCGCCAGTTGCGGCAGTTCGCCACTGAGCTTCGATCGCCAATACTCGAGGTCGGCGGAAGACTGCAGTTGCTGGTCGTGCTCCCACTGCACGAACTCGCGAAATTGCAGGGGGAGAGGCGGAAGTGGCGGAGTCTCATGACGGACATACGCCTGGTAGACCCGGCCCAGTTCCTGTGAAAGGACGCCGAGTGACCAGCCATCGGAGACGATGTGATGCATCCCGATAAGCGCAACGTGCTCCTGATCGTTTTTCCTGTAGAGCGTAACCCGGAACACCGGACCCTGGTCGAGAACATAGGGGCGCTGGGATTCCTTCAAAACGAGCCCGAGGATGGTTTCGTGCTGCTCGCGCTCGGGGACGGCGGAAACATCGACGAAGTCGAGCCTCCAGTCCTCGCCTTCGTCGATGACTGCGACTGGCACGCCGTCGCGTTCGATGAAGCGGGTGCGAAGGGATTCGTGCCGACGGAGGATGAAGCGGAGCGCATCCTCGAATGCGGCGCGGTTCAGAGGACCATCCAGCCGGATGGCGATCGCGATGTTGTAAACGGGATTTCCGGGATCAAGCTGGTCGAGAAACCAGAGTCGCTGCTGGGAACGAGAAAGTGGGTGTTCCCCAGGCAATATGTCAGCACGCATCGCCCCACTGCCGGAGGAAGCCCGTCGCGTCAATTCGACGGCACGGGCGGTCTCGATGGGCGAGCCATTGAGCGAATTTGGAACGGGGCTGGCCGTTCGCCTGCGCCTGACCAGGAGCTGACGGCTTTCTTCATCGGAGAGAAGAGGCAGCTGCCGTATCGGGGTATCGGGACGCTCGACAGCCTCGCGCAAAAGGCGAACATACTGCGCCTGCATGGCCGTCATGGTCTCGTCGTTGTACAGATCGGTGCTGTACTCAAAATCGCAGCGATAGCCATCGGCCTCCGGCCAGATCTCTACCGCAAGATCCGCGCGCGCGATTCCTGGATCCAGTTGCACGGGGACCACACGCAAGCCAGCGAGTTCGATCGCCTCCAGGGGAAGGTTCTGCAGGGTGAAGAAAACCTGCACAAGGGGACTGTGACCAGTACGCCGCTGCGGTTGCAGCTTCTCGACCAGCAGATCGAAGGGAATCTCCTGGTGCGCATAAGCATCATGGGCGGTTTTCCGGACGCGCTGCAACAATTCGGAAAAGGAAGGATTGCCGCCGAGATGGGTGCGGAGAACGAGATTGTTGACGAAGAAGCCGACGATCGGAGCGAACTCTTTTCGCTGGCGGTTGGATGTGGCGCTGCCGACCAGGATATCGTCCTGATCCGTGTATTGGTGCAGCAAAACCGTGAAGCCCGCAAGCAGCACCATGAAGGAAGTGGAACCTGTGGTTCTGCACAGATCGGCAATCCGCTGCGCAAGTTCCGGTTCAATCCGGACAGCGATTCGCTGGCCGCGAAACGTCTGCAGTGCCGGCCGCTGCCGATCCCCTGGAATCTCGAGGATGGGAGGCGCGCCTTTCAGCTGTTCGGTCCAGAACGGAAGCTGTTCGCGCGTGGCACGAACCACGTCCTGCTGCTCCCACTGCACATAATCGCGGTAGGTAGCCGGGAGTTCAGCCAGATTGGGGTTCTTTCCTGCGACAACGGCAGCATAGAACGCACCAAGGTCTTTGGCGATAAGACCTAACGACCATCCGTCAGCGACGATGTGATGAACCACGAGCAGCAGAAGGTGTTCGTCAGGGGAGATACGGAAGAGACTTGCACGGAACAGAGGCGCCGAGGACAGATCGAACCCGCGACGCGACTCCTCGAGCGCAAGACGACGTGCCTCTTCGGCCGCGAAGGAAGGGGGGTGAGCCGAGAGATCGACAAAGCTGCATCTCCATTCAACTCGCTCGGATACTTCTGACCAGGGCTTGCCTTCCTGCTGGTGAAACGAGGTGCGCAGCGACTCGTGACGGTCGACGAGAGCACGGAGCGATTGCTCCATCGCACTCTGATGCAGAGGACCGTGGAGGCCAAGCGCAATAACCACGTTGTAGACCGGATTGCCCGGATCCATCTGAGAGACAAACCACAGCCGCTGCTGTGAGCGTGAGAGAGGAGAGGCATCGCCTGGTTTACCCTGTCGTGCCGTAATTGTGCCGGCAGAACTGCGCAGGAAATCGAGAATCTCCGGCTTGTGCGCGGCGATGGTTTTACGTATGTCCTCCGTCATGGCGCCTCTGGGCGCGTTGCAGAGCAGGCGATCGCCTTCTGCCGAGAGGATGATCCCGCCGGCGCGCAAATCCGACAGGAACTCAACCAGAGAACTCACAGTTCAACCTCCTCATACTCTGCAGAGTCGGGCATGCGACGACCGGAATCCTCCTGAGCCGCCATCTTCGCGTTGAGGTAAGCGGCGGCCTGACGGACCGTCGGAAATTCAAAGAAGAAATTCGCGGGCAGGGATACGCCGGAACTTGCCTGCAGATCATTCTTCAACTCCACGGCCATCAGAGAGTCGAGGCCGAGTTCGGGAAAAGGCTGTTCGTCGCGAACGGCTGCCGCAGATTCCAGCCGCAGAACGAGCGCAGCACGGCTGCGAATCGCAGCGGAGATCGCCTCGACTCTTCGGTCCGAAGGAGTATCGGCAAGGATAATTTTGAGATCAGGAGCGGAGGATTTGGGCACATCAGCGGGGGCACCGCTCGCGACCCTTTGCACGTCGAACAATGGCCACGAACCCTGGGGTTGGACCAGATAACGCGGCCAATCAACGGGCAAAGCCGATAGCCGGGACAAGCCGCTGCCGATAGCCTGTTCGAGCATCTCGATTCCCTTCTCCGGCGGAAAGGTCCCGAGGCCAAGACGCGAGCCGCGCGCCGTATCGGTGATCTGGGTTGCGGCGCCAATCTCCGACCAGGCGCCCCAGGCGATGGTGGTCCCGGGAAGACCAATCTTCTGACGGAATTCGGCGAGGCCGTCGAGAAATCCGTTGGAAGCAGAGTGATTCGCCTGGCCTGCGGATCCCAGGGTCGACGCCGCAGAACCATAGAGAACAAAGAAGTCCAGGGCCATCGACCGTGTTGCTTCGTGGAGCAGCCAGCTGCCGTTCACTTTTGCAGCGAAGACCTTTGCGAGATGTGCCGGAGATTGTTGCAGCAGAGTGCTGTCCTCGACCGTTCCCGCGGCATGAATCACGCCGCGCAGCGGAGATCCACTGGCCTGGATCTGGGCGAAGATCGCCTGAACGTGATCGTGCTCTGAAATATCGCCGGTTAATGCGACGACTTTTGCGCCACGGGCATGAAGAAGATCAAGCGCCTGCTGTGTTTCGGCAGAGGGCGGACGGCGGCCGGTGAGGAAAATATGCTTTGCACCGCGATCTACCATCCATTCCGCGGTGCGGAACCCCAGGCCTCCGTAGCCTCCGGTGATGAGGTAAGCGGCATCGGCGCGAAGGCGCGGGGCGCTCCACGAGGTCGCGCCAGCTTCTTCCGGGCGGACGAGTCGCTGCACCGAGATCGTTCCATTTTGTACCCGAAACGACAACTCACTGGTTTCCTGAAGAAGCAGCTCTTCGAACTGCGAGAGATCATGGGGTGTCGGATCCTGGGGCAGACGTACGCAGCGAACTCGAAGCTGGGGATGCTCGATTTGCGCGGTCTTTGCCAATGCTTCCGTCGCGGAAAAGAGGAGCGCTCCCAAACCGTCGGGTGAATCGTGCACAACGAACCAGATTTCCGCGGCTCCGGAGGCCTGTTCGGCGACCTGCTGCAGTGTTCCGAGCGCCTCGCATGCGAAGTTGAATGTTGCCTGGGGGACGTCGGCAGCGGGGTGGGCGCTTTCGACGACAATTCGTGGGTTCGTTGAAGCGCCTGCGAGATGCTCCTGAATTCGCGCTTTGTTATGTGCCTGGCCTGCCTGCAGACGCAACGGCGTTGATCGCAGTGGGGCAAATGACCTGGCTTGCGGCAGCTGCGCGATCAAAATGGTTTGTTGCGTCGCGAGCGAACCCAAAGTGCTGGAAACGCCCAGTGCATCGGCCTCGAAACCTGCCTCACGCAGCAATCCAAGCCACTGCTCTCGAGAAATCAGTGGATAGTCCGGCCGGAGGCCGGTGTCGGTAAACCGCCACCATCCTTCCGTCATGCCAACGGTCAGGTCGCCGAAGCGCTGCGGCGCGGTGCCTTCGACCAGAATCATCACACCGCCGGGTGCAAGGGTTTGCCGGAGGCGCGCGAGGGTCTGGCGCAGGTCAGCCGTAGCGTGCACAACGTTGGCGGCGATAACCACGTCGGCGGGTTCTGCTGCCGTTAACTGAGATTGGTTTTCGAGATCGAGCGTCGCGTAGCGAACGAATGGAAATGCGGAGAATTTGGCGCGGGCTTTTTCGAGAAAGGCAGGAGAGATGTCGGTGAAGCGGTAATCGACGGCGAGGTTTGCGAGGAGCGGCAAGACATACGAGGTCGTACTTCCCGTGCCCGCACCCACCTCAAGAACACGCACCTTCTGTCCAGCGGCGTAGCTCTGCACCGCTTCTCTCACAGCGACCGCGGTCGCCCGATGAAAGGCCTGCGCAGCGGGAGCATCCTGATACACGCGCTCCGCGAGTTGGAGTGAACCGGCGGGAAAAAGTACTTCGAGGGCTGACGCCGTCCCTGTCAGCACTTCATGCATGCGGGACGTCTGCGCGAGAAAGCCGAGTTCGGCGGAGAAAGCTGGCCATTGGGCAACGAGTCTGGCATGTTCCGCTGTGGCAATTTCCTCGGGGATCGACCGGAAAAGCAATCCGTTCGCGGCCTGTTCGACGATGCCATCTTCGCGAAGAATAGAGCCCATCCTGGCCAGCAGACGGCGGTGCGAGGGAAAGCGCTCTGCAAGCGCTGCGATGGGCAGGAGTTCCCCCGATGCAACGCGCACTCCAACGTGGCGCAGAGTGTCGAGGATGTAAAGCGCGCAGAGGTGATTCAGCTGCGGAAGAAACGTCGCATATTGGTCCGAAACAGTGTTATCCGTGAGGAATTCTAATTCGGCGACGTCCACTAATTCGTCGGGGCGGGCGGATGCGCCTCCTGTAGCCAGCGGCTGCCACCGGGTCGTAAACAAAAGAGGATCGAAGCTTTGCGCTTCTGACGGCGCGCTTTTTGTCTTCTTACTCGCCGGGGATATCCAGTAGCGCTGCCGTTCGAACGGATAAGTGGGAAGCTCCAGCTTTTGCGCCGTGGTATCGCGGTACACCTCGTCCCATGCAACCGGCGCGCCGAGCAGGTAGAGCTGCCGCAACGACTCGTAAAGTCCGGACCAGAGATCCTTTCCTCGCCGCATTGAGGAAAGGGTTGGAACCGCCGAAGGCAGGGCAGGTTTTGCCATACCCAGAAGCACCGGGTCGGGACCGATCTCGAGCAGCGCTGCCGGTTTGCGATTCATGAGTGACGCAACACCGTCGGCAAAACGAACCGTGCCGCGCACATGACGCCGCCAGTAGTCGGCGGTTATGCGATCGGAAGGTCCGAGGCATGTGCCGGTGACATTCGACACCAGATCGACCTGTGGTGCGTGGTGCTGGATGCCCTGCGCAATCTGCTCAAACTCGTCCAGCATGGGCTCCATCAGCGGTGAGTGAAAAGCGTGGGAGACGGTGAGAGCCTGAGCTGCGATTCCCCGCTCTGCCAGGGTCTCGCGCAG
>DASZYN010000230.1:0-3654 GCA_035545435.1 Acidobacteriaceae bacterium
TTCCACTTTCGTGGGATTCAACCGCTGCCCCCGTGGCGCCGAATGGCAACTCGATTGCGCAGAAACGACGACAGGAACGTAAAAATTTCCTCCTGCTGCCCGTGGATTTCACCGAACAATATAAGCAAATTGTTGTAGTTAGCAGTTGGCCCCCAAATTGCCGAGGTATTGCCCAAGAGTGAAATAGTCGGCAGGCCGCTCCCCAATGCAGTCGCGACCCTCCGGCGGAAAGATCAGGCCCCTGAGAGATGGATAAGCTTTCGGCAAAAATCGAGAACTGGGCGGTCGTGGATAATCTGATCTTCCATGGTTTCCGCAAGTTAGAGCCGGGCCAGCGCCTGACCGGCTACCTGATGGGCCACTCCGACCTTCCTAATGGCGTGATTTACACGTCGGTGATTCAGCGCGTCGATCAGGCCAACGGCCTTGTCGAGACGGGAAACACCGTCTATCGGCTCGGCCAGGTGAACGAGTTCTACCAACAGTGGGCCACGAACGAGGCCGAAGAAGCGACCCAGCAGGTGCACTTCATGCCCGATTCCCGCCGTCCTTCGGCCGGCTACCCCGCCGTCGGTTCTATCCCCGCTTACCGGCAGGGCTGAAGCGCAGACCTCACCCAGCCCTCCCTCCATGCGGAGCGGAGGGCTGAGTCGTCTCCAGGCGCCATTATTTCTTCACTTCGGTCCCTGCCGGCGCAGCAGGAGTCTTTCCGAGCACCCACTTGTCATACCAGTCAAACCACCGCTGATACCGGTCGCGGATAAAGCTGGGCCGCGTGAAGCCGTGGAACTGCCCCGGATACACAATCAGCTCCGCCGGGACATTCAGGCTCTTGAGCGCCTGATACATCTGCTCACCGCCATTCAACGGCACATTGAAGTCTTTGTCTCCGCCCATGAACAGGGTCGGCGTTCTGATTCGATCCGCATGGAAGAACGGGTAACCCAGCTGAATGTACTTCTGCGGATCTTTCCAGGGCGGTCCTAATTCGTTGTCGTACTGCAGGATGTATTCGTCGACGCCATACAGCACGAGGGGATCGCCCATACCCGCGCCGCTGCTCGCAGCCTTGAAGCGTGTCGTGCTCGCAATGGTGTAGTCGGTCAGGATGCCGCCGTAGCTCCATCCGCCAACGCCCATCCTGTCCGGATCGACGAAGCCTTCCTTCACTACCTCATCCACCATCGCCTGCAGATCCGCGACCTCGTGATCGCCCCAGTCCGCGGCGATGACCTTCTGATAAGCGTTTCCTCGACCCGCGCTCCCGCGATAGTTCACGTTCAGTTCCGCGTAACCGTGTGCCGCAAAGAGCTGCCGGTGCAGGTTGAAGGCGTGATTGTCCTGGCCATTCGGTCCGCCGTGGATGAACAGCAGCAACGGCGCCTTCGTGCCTTCCTTCCAGTCGAGGGGCATCGTCAGGAGGCCGTGCACCTCGGTTCCATCCTTCTCCGTCGCCTTCACGTCACGGGTCTCGGCGAGTTTCAAACTCGCGACTTCGTCATCATTGTGGTGCGTCAGTTTGCGCAGCGAGCCGTTCTCCAGCGCGTAGAGCTCGCCCGGCTGCGTGTTCGTCGACCACACCACCGCCGTGTGACCAGCGACCTGGTTCATTCCAAACGTTGCACCAGCCTCGGTCACGTCCCGATGGACTCTGCCCGTTGCGATGTCCACGCTCGCCGGATACTCATCCCGATCGTCCTCGACGACCACCTCGATCGACTTCCCGTCCGGCGAAAACAACGGCGATGAAACACCACGATCCAGTGCCGTCGTCAGAATGCGCGGAGCTGCGCTGCCATCCGCGGCTACAATGCCCAGTTTCTCCTCGCTGTACTGCCACAGCTTCAGCGGATCGCCCTCCATAAACGCAATCCACTTGCTGTCCGGACTCCAGGCGATGCGCCCGTCATCCGGGCCGTCGTATGTGGTCAGGCGCTTCGGCGTGGAATTCGGCTTCGCGTCCACCACCCACACGTCGCTGTTAATCGACCGATCCGGATCGGGATCGTGGTTGCTGACGAAGGCGATCTTCGTTCCGTCCGGAGACCACACCGCATTGCCCTCGTCATAGTCCTTGTCGGTGGTCAGCTTTTCCAGCTTCTTCGTCGCCACATCCCACAGAAAAAGCTGCGTATGCTCGTTGCTCTTTAAATAGCCCTCGACGTCCTGCTTGAAGTGGTACCGGTCCAGCACGATCGGCTTCGGCTTCTCCTTCTCCTTCTCGCCCTCGGGCTTTTTCGCTGCCGCCTCAGCCTCCTCATCAGGAGAAATCGAAAGCAGCAGCTTCTTCGCATCGGGCGCCCAGGCATAGGCGGACAAATGCCCCTTCACGTCGGTTAGCTGGTGCGCCTCACCGCCGCGCCGATCGATGACCCAAACCTGTGCGCCCTTCGCCGGACCCTTGCGGTCCGCGGAGAACGAAATGAATTTCCCGTCGGGACTCCAGCGCGGGGCGCCGGATGAACTCAGATCGTCCGACTCCTCATCGACATCGCCGGCCCACGTCAATCGGACATCTTCTTTGCCGTCCCAGGAAACCATCCACAGGTCGGTGATCCGTTTATCGGCCTTCGCTTCGATGGTCGAAACCGTGTAGGCCACCCACTGCCCGTCCGGCGAGACCACCGGCCCCATCACATCGTGGAACCGCGCCAGGTCGTCCAAATTCATGGGATGAGGCGCTTGCGCAGTGGCGGGAGATTGCGCATGGGACGCCGCAGGTCCCAGCGTTATCGCCCCGGCGAGGATCATCAAGGCAGGCACACGAGTGGCGGAGAATGCGAATGATTCAGGTTTGCAGAGCATGACCGGCAGTATATAGAACCACCGGCCTGGGAAACGGCCCCTGTGACTAACGCCCCAGCGCGGGCGCGAGCAGGGAACAATCACTCCCTGACTGGGAAAAAATTTCACAGCGCCACCCGCCGTTGTCACTAAATGACGCTATTTACTCAAGCGTTACGATGGCACCACAATTGCTTTCCATTTTCTCGAAGGGCACCAGCCACAGGCTTGGACCGTTGAACGCGACCGGTGGCGGCATACGTCAGGTCACGAAAAAATGAACAAGTCCGACAAGCCGATCGTCCGCATTGAGAACTGGTCTGTCGTCGGAAGCGTTATCTATTACGGCTTCCGTCGACTTGAGTTGGGCGCCCGTCTTACTGGCGACGTGATGGGCCATGCCAACCTCCGCAACGGCACTATCTACACGTCAGCGATCCTCAGCATCGACCGCCTGAAAAACCACGTCGAGACCCACAACAGCATCTACCAACTCGGCGAAGTGAGCGACGAGTACGCCCGCTGGATCGAGGCACAGGAAAAACCCCAGGCCGCCTGAAGCCGCGAAGGGCAATCAGCGAACAGCTTCCGGCGGATCTGCCAGGCGGAGCGAACCGAAGATCGCTCGGGAAGAGCTTTGCCAATCGCCCTTTGTTCACGGTTCTGGTGCGGCTTCGATCCGCACTCATGCCGTCTTCGCGTGCTGCTCCTTGAGGTCTCGGAGCAGCGCATCGATTTGTTCCTCGCGCTCCAGCTTCGCGAACTTCGCTTCGACGCCATCGCCGTCCATCATCTCGCGCGCGGCAGCATTCTGCGCCTCGGCTCCCGCAATGCGATGCTTCATCCGCGTGATGCTGACATCCCCTTCCT
>DASZYN010000231.1:0-4361 GCA_035545435.1 Acidobacteriaceae bacterium
TGCAGCGAGTTCGGCATGGGCAGATGATGCATCTCGTATTCGCCCTCGAAGTACGGCGTCGCCAGGTCGAAATATCCCCCGGCCAGCATGACCTTCATCTTCGGATTCATCTTCATCCGGTATGCCAGATCGGGCATCACGTTCGGCCCGCTCCAGTCGCTCGAGAAGCCCCGGAACCCAGGCGTCCGATGATGCATGTCCCAGTTGAAGTCGCCACCCATGCGCCCGCTGGGAAAATACGTTTCCTGCGCTCCGTACTTCAGATCCTGTCGCAGATACGTGTTGATCGCCGCCAGCCACCCCGACGTAATCGCGTCGCTCTGCGGATCGTAGTCTGTTTCGGCGCTCAGCGGATTCATGTCCGGCCCCTGATACCGCGTGTCCAGCCGGCCCACCGTGGTCATCTCGTCGAGCTTCAGCTCCTTTGAAAATTCGCCGCCGTTCACGCGCAGATTCGCGCGCACCAGATAATCCACCGGCAGTCCCGTATATCCGTGCAGCTTCTCGGCGACGGCGTGCTTCTGCTCATCGCTCAGTTCGCTGCCCTGCAGCAGCGCTTCCATATAGTCGGTCAGCGCGTACTTTTCCACCTCCTGCAGGAACGGCCCCAGCGCCGGCGGCTGGTTCGCCAGCTTGTGGAAGTGCCACGCGGTCGCCGCCATGGTCGGCAGGCCCAGCGCATACGCCTGATCGACGCCAGGATTCGCCTCCGGACCGTCAATGGAGTTATCGAAGCTCAGAATCTGCGACAGCAGAATCACCCCGTTCAGATCCACGCCGTTCAGATCCGCCGACAGCACCGCCGAACGCGGGGTGCCGTAGCTCTCTCCAAAGATGTACTTCGGCGAGTTCCACCGCCCATACTTCGTCAGGAACTTGCGAATGAAGTGGCTGAACGCCTGCCCGTCCTGATCGATGCCGTAGAACGCCTTGCCGCGATCCTTCCCAAACGTCCGGCTGAACCCCGTTCCCGGTGCATCGATGAAGACCAGATCGCTCGCATCGAGCAGCGAATACTGATTGTTCACGATGGAATACGGCGCGCCCTCCTGGTGATCCTCATCCGGCAGGACAATTCGCTTCGGCCCAAACGTTCCCATGTGCAGCCACATCGTCGCCGAGCCGGGACCGCCGTTGTAGATGAACATCACCGGCCGATGCGTCTCGTCGGTCGCATCCTTCCGGAAGTACGCGACATAAAAGATTCGCGCCGTCGGCGGCGCCTCCGCCGGATCGGCCGGCGGCTTCACGCCGGAATTGGGCAGCAAGCTGCCATCAAATCCCAGCGTCGCATCCTGTTGATCGTTCGCGCCCACCGTGATGGTGCCCGCCACCGCGCGGTACGCCACCGCCTGCCCGCCAATCGTCACCGACCCTTCGGTCGTCGAGTCCGGCGCGCCCACCGTCGAGGCGGCCCCCGGCTTCGCCTCTGCCTTCTCGTTCCCCTTTTCCTGTGCCCCTGCCACACAGGAAAACGTGCATGTGACTGCTACGAATAAAGGAAGTACCGCGGCCCGGCTCCACGAACGCAAATCCATGCTCACCTCGTCCTTTTTTGGAATGCCCCCGAGTATAACCGCACTGCACGGATAAGAACCGGATTCGGCGTGCTCTGGTGATTTTCGGGTTCCTTGCCCGAGTATGCCGTCAAGATCGCCGCCCGCGGTCGCACCGGCGGTCCATTCCATGCATCCTCTCGAAACGAATCTCCACGAATGATCGTCTAACTACCCACAAAGTTGTACTGATTTGCCTGGAACCTTTGCTCTGCCTCATTTGTAATTCTTGTAAAGAGGTCCCCATGCCCCGGTCCCTGTTCCGCCTTTTTCCAGGCGCTGTCTCCGCAGTTCTCCTCTCGGCCACGCTCGCCTCGGCCCAGCACCCTGCCAACCGCATCGCCCAGGAAATCGACTCCGGCATCGCGACCCAGCTTCCCGGCTCCCTGAATCCCCGCATCGCCGCCGCCCGCGACATCGGCCGCCTCAATGCTTCGGCGCCGATCGAAGGCATCACCCTCTGGTTCCAGCCCACGCCTGAACAAAAGGCCGAACTCGACGCTCTGGTCGAGGCCCAGCAAACTCCAGGCTCGCCGCTGTATCACGCCTGGCTGACGCCCGCGCAATACGCCAGCCGCTTCGGCCTCAGCGACGCTGATCTCGCCCGCGTCCAGAACTGGCTCGAATCCCAGGGCTTTAACATCGACCGCGTCGCCAACAGCCGGACCAGCATCACCTTCTCCGGCACCGCCGCCCAGGTCGAGTCCGCCTTCCAGACCCAGCTCCATCACTACCAAGTTGGCGCCGAAACCCACTTCGCCAACGCCACCGACCTCGCCATTCCCGCCGCCTTATCCGGCGTTGTGCGCGCCGTCGGCAATCTCAACGACTTCCGTCCGGCACCGCATGTCCGCCGCAGCACGCTCCAGCCCTCGTTCACTTCGAGTCAAAGCGGCGCGCACTACCTCAGCCCCAAAGACGTCGGCACGATCTACGACATCAACGCCGCCTGGAATGCCGGCTATACCGGATCGGGCGTCACCATCGTCGTCGTGGGCCAAACCGCGATTGTCCCCGCCGACATCAGCGCCTTTCAGACCGCTGCCGGCCTGACCGTGAAAGCTCCCACCATCACGCTGGTGCCGAATTCCGGAACGTCCACGGTTGTCCAGGGGGACGAAGCGGAATCCGATCTCGACGTGGAATACGCCGGCGGTATCGCTCGTGACGCCACCATCAACTTCATCTACACCGGCAATGCTCAGAACAAAGGTGTTTTCGACGCGCTCGCTTATGCCGTCGACAACAGGATCGGCTCCATCATCAACATCAGCTATGGCGCCTGCGAACCCAACGTCAGCGCAGGCGCTTTCTCTCAGCTCGAAGGCATCATGGAGCAGGCTGCCACCCAGGGACAAACCGTCGTCGCATCTTCCGGCGACTCCGGCTCGACCGCCTGCTATGCCCCAACCGGTAATACGGTCACCCCCGCGATGAAAGTGCTCGCCGTCAACTACCCTGCCAGCAGCGCGTACGCGGTCGGCGTCGGTGGAACCGAATTCACCGATGTAACCTCCTCCACCCACTGGCAATCCGCCAGTGGCAGCGATGTCATCAGCTCCGCGCTCTCCTACATCCCTGAAACCACCTGGAACGACGACCCGATCACCGCCCAGTTCGGCGCGCAAGATGCGCTCTCGGCCGCCGGCGGCGGCATCAGCACGCTCGCCGCGCGTCCCAGTTGGCAAACCGGTGTCCCCGGCATTCCTTCCGGCAGCTTCCGTCTGGTTCCAGATGTCTCGCTCGCCTCTTCCCCGAACTATGCCGGTTACCTCTATTGCACGAGCGACCAATCCTCGTGGAACAAGGGAAATGGACAAGCCGCCAGTTGCAACGCCGGCTTTCGCGACTCCTCAACCCAGGATCTAACAATTGCCGGCGGCACCAGTTTCGCCGCACCGATCTTCTCTGGCATGCTCGCCATCATCACGCAAAAACAGGGAGGCAGCGGTCTCGGCGTCGCCAACCGGACTCTCTATACCCTCGCTGCGAATTCCTCCACCTACGCCTCCGCGTTCCACGACATCACCACGGGCGGCAACCAGTGCACGGCCGGCGCATCGTTCTGTTCCTCGTCCGGTTCGGCGCAATATGCGGCCGCAGCAGGCTACGACGAGGCTACTGGTCTCGGCTCGGTCGACTTCAATAACCTCATGACCGCCTGGGCCGGGACATCCGGCGGCGGCAGCGGTGGCGGCACAGGCAGCGCTTCCTTCGCGCTCTCTGCAACCAGCGCCAGTGCCACTCGGGGCAGTTCCACCACCTCGACCGTCCAGGTCACTCCGCAAAACTCCTACGCCGGAACCGTCCACTTCAGCGCCACCTCCACCGGCTCGCTGCTGACCTACGGTTGCTACACCATCAGTGACACCGCCGTCACCGGCGGGACGACCAACGCCACGCTCACCATCTACACCTCGCAGAGTGCATGCAGCACCACCTCGGGTGTGCACGCATTCACCGCGCACGGCAACCCCGGCGTGACGACCTCTCGCAATAACGCGCCATTCGGGAAGTCGATCCCGCTCGGCGCGGCTGCCTTCGCGGGCCTGCTCTTCGTTGGTTTCCGCAAATCCAGAAAGGCCTGGACTTTGTTCAGCTGTCTCGCTGTGGCAGCGATGCTTGGATTCGCTTCAGGGTGCGGCAGCCAATCGAGCAACAGCACGACCTCCAACTCCACCGCGTCGACGAATAACCAGGTCTCCACCGGCAGCTACATCGTCACCGTGGTCGGGGCCGACACCACAACCTCCGGCATTACCGCCAGCACGACGCTTACCCTCACCGTCAACTAGTGTGCTGTCC
>DASZYN010000232.1:0-2802 GCA_035545435.1 Acidobacteriaceae bacterium
TTGCGCAGGATGCGGTACATCCACGCACGCAGATTCGTGCCTGCTTCGAACGAACGAAAGCCACGCAGCGCCTTCGCGTAGGTTTCCTGCACCAGATCCTCGGCATCGGTGCGATTGCCGGTGAGCCAGTGGGCGAGGTTATACAGTTGATCGAACAGAGGCACCGCCATCTGCTCGAAGAGTGCGGGGTCCATCCCCCTCCCATCCGGTTACTTCCCTGAGGATTCCTTCAAATACTCTATGATCTCCGCCCGCTCCTCACGTTTCGGCACGGCAAAATCCATGTCATTGCCCTTCACCAGAGAGTCGGTGTTGCTCAGCCATTGGTTCAGCTTCGAGTCGTCCCATACCATCTGCGAATTCTTCAGTGCATCGGAATACTCGAACCCGGCGACGCTACCCGCTTTGCGCCCATAGACCGTCCGCAGCGGCGGTCCCTCCTTCGCGGTGTCGAGACCATGGCAGCCCGTGCAGCGCTTCTCGAAGAGCAACTGTCCGGCCCTGGCCGTCTGCGATAACCCGGCCACGCTCTGACTCCGGACAGGAATTGTCATCCACGCCTGCAGCAGCCATGCAGCGAATCCGGCCGCGAAGATCTTGTGCGCCGTCGTGGGCTTCATCGCACCAGCGCCTTCGTCTCCTTCGCAGGAGCGCCCGACAACGAGGAGTCCACCACAGCCAGCGTATGCCTGCGTGCAACAAACTGAACTTCGGTGATGCCGAGCAGGTCGCGCAGCTTGTCCGCCGGAACCTTCATCGGCCCCGGCGAGGCTGCAGTGCCAGGAGCGGGTTGAGGGAAAGCCGTGGACATCGCTGTGTGAAATGTGACCTGGCCCTCCACCTTCTGCAGCACCTGGTGGATGTGGCCGTTCAGCACGGTCACCGATCCAAAACGCCGGAGCATCGCAAGAGCCTGCTCGCTGTCGGAGGTTCCCCAGCCCCACTGCGGGTAGACGGCCCAGAGCGGAATGTGCGCGAACACCACAATCGGCGTGCTGCTCTTCAGGCCGTGGACATCCTGTTTCAGCCAGTCCAGCTGCGCCTGTCCCAGGCGGCCCATGCCCTCCAGCTGCACTACGTTGACCAGTCCGATAAAGTGCACGCCCTTGTGATCGAAGCTGTACCAGCCGTTTCCCTGCGTGCCCTGTCCAAAGAGGCTCAGGTACAACTTGCCATCGTCGACCGCGGTATCGTGTTCACCGGGTACATAGAACATCTGCCGGCGCGTGCCCAGGACCTGGCTGAGAGTATCGAACTCTGCTGATTTGGCCGAATGTGTCAGATCGCCGGTGTGGATCAGAAAGTCGGGAGCAGCCGGCGCCGCCTCAATCCTGGCAAGGGCTGTCTGTAGAGTGGCCGTCACGTCCGCATTTGCCGGCTTGTTGAAGCCGATGTGGCTGTCGCTGATCTGCACAAAGCTGAAGTCGGACGACTTCCCGCTGCGTGGGGGCTCGCCGAAGGCCCACGAGACGGGCACACCGCCAGAAAATGTCCAGATCAGCCCGGTCCCGGCCCACGCCATGCATTTTAGAAAGCCGCGCCGGTCCACTCCATCCTGGCTGATTTTGTTATGGCTTGCGTCGAGCATCGGCTCGGGCGACGATTCGCGGGTCTGCGTCACGGTCTCTCCCTGGGGACGTTCTCTGCTGCCCGTGGATGAAAACCGAGTCAGTCCGCTTTTATTCCCTTGTGCTCGTAAATTTCGCCTGATGAACTCGAATCCTGGATGGGTCCTGTTTCCTCTTCCATCCCGCATCCAATTATTCTGGTATCTGCCGAGGTCGTGCTATGTTGCGCCGCTTCTCCTGCCTGTCTCTCTCCCTCCTGGTTGCCGCCGGATTCGCCGTGTCGGTTCGGGCCTACGCTCAGAACGACACTCTGACCGAGGACGAAGTTCAGGAGATTCGCGACAATAAGGTCAATCCCAACGAGCGCATCAAGCTCTACCTCAAATTCATCGATCAGCGCCTCGACGCCATCAAACAGCTCTCCGCAGCGGGCAAGAGTTCGAAGGAAAAGGGCCAGATCCACGACAAGTTCGAGGAGTTCACCCGCCTGTGCGATGAGTTGCAGGACAACCTCGACACCTACAACGAGGCCCACGCCGACATCCGCAAATCGCTCAAGGATCTGGTGGCGGATACGGCGCGCTGGCCTGCCATCCTGAACGCAGCCGGCTCGGATCGCAGCCTGGAATTCTCGCAGAAGACCGCGCTGGAAGCCGCCAAAAGCGCCGCAGACCAGGCGCACGACCTCTCGCTGCAGCAGCAGGTCTACTTCGACGTGCACAAGAAGGAGCGTGGGGGCACCGGTACCGGGCCGCGTTAGCGTTTCCTCATCGGTCATCTGTCCCGGGAGCCGACTCCGGTTTACACTTGCCCTCGGTTCCTGAGGGATAAGAATGAATCGATTGAGGACGTGCCTTTCTGCGCTGGCGTGCGCCGCGCTGGTGTTAGGAAATTCCGCGCTCAACAGCCAGCAGGCCGCCCCCGATCTCAGTTTCCCCACCGTTCTCTACGGCGTCGCTTACTACAACGAGTACATGCCCGGCGACCAGGACGCGCGCCTCGACAAAGACGTGGCGCTGATGAAAGCTGCCGGCCTCAACATCGTGCGCATGGGCGAGTCCACCTGGAGCCTGTGGGAGCCCGAAGACGGCCAATTCGACTACGCCTGGATGGACCGCATCGTCGACGCCATGGGCAAGGCCGGCATCAAGGTCATCCTCGGCACGCCCACGTACTCCATCCCGGCGTGGATGGCCCACCAGCACCCGGAGATCCTCGCCGATCGCATCCCGGG
>DASZYN010000233.1:0-3173 GCA_035545435.1 Acidobacteriaceae bacterium
GTGCGGGTTTCTCCGGATGGCGGAACGCTGGTGGTGACGAACCGCGCGGGGAACAGCGCGACGGTGGTGGATGCGGAGAAGCTGAAGGTGCGGGCGGTGTTCGGTGGGTGCCCCGGCGCTTCCGATGCGGTGATTCTGCCGGATTCGTCGAAGGCGTTTGTGGCGTGCACGGGCGGGCATCAGGTGATGTCGATCGGGCTGAAGCGGCCGGAGAGCCAGAACTGGGCCGGACAAAACCCGCAGGAGAGGACCGATCGGCTGCTGGCGTTTGTGGATGTGGGTGCGGCGCCGGTGCACCTGGCGCTGAAGCCGGACGGCGGCGAAATTTTCGTGTCGAATTTTGGCGGCGACACGATCTCGGAGATCGCGACCGGCGCCAACGAGGTGGGTGGAGCGTATGCGGTGGGTTCGGCACCGCTGGGCGGAGTGGTGAGCGCAGATAACTCCACGCTGTGGGTGAGCAATTCGCGCGACAACACGGTGGCGGCGTATTCGATTGACGATGGGCAGCTGGTGAATACGGTGCAGGTGGGGGACGGGCCGGGGCCGCTGGCTTTATCCGGCAATGGCTTTCTGCTGCTTGCTGTGGATCGCGGGGCGGGGGATGTGTCGGTGGTGAAGACGATCAGCTATACAGCGAAGGGCGCGCCGATCACGGGGTCGCTGTTCACGGTATTGTCGGCGGGTAAGGGTCCGAATGCGATCGCGGTGAAGGGGTTCAATGTAGGGGCGAAGGGCGGCTAGCGTGGTGTTTCCGAAATTTCTTTATGCGGAAGAGAAGCAGGTCCCTCCGCTTCCCCTTCGCTACGCTCAGGGTCCGGTCGGGATGACAAGGTAAAGGAACTTCAGAAACACCACACTGGCGGAAAGCTCCTGGCTCGGAACGTTTAGCCAGAAACGGTTAGCAAACTGCGAGCAGAAGAGCGAGCGGGAATGCCTACCGTTCTTTGCGAAACGCCTTCTGCGAATCTTGTTTTGCTAACAGTTTTTCGCCAGCGCCGTTTTTGGTCTGCGCCAGACGATGGTGAGCTCTTCGCGGTCGAGGATTTTGCGGACCTGGAGGCGAGCGTGATTGGACCAGGGGCCGATGGGATCGAGCTTGATGTAGGCGCGCCAGTGGCGCAGGGCGCGGCGGCGCTCGTTGCTGCGCTCGTAAGCAAGAGCGAGGTTGTAGTGCGCGTCGGCGTAGCCGGGCGAAAGGCGAATGGCCGCGGTGTAGGCTTCGACCGCTTCAGGCAGGCGCTGCAGCTCATCGAGGGCGTTGCCGAGATCGAAGAAGGCCAGGGCGTAATCGGGATTCGTTAGAGTGGCGCGGCGGTAGAGCTGCTCAGCGCGCACGAACTGGCGCTTGTTATAGAGGATGGTGCCGAGATTGATGGCGGCGGGTGCGTGTTCGCCGACGGCGAGGGTCTCTTCGTAGAGCTTCGCGGCTTCGTCGATCTTTCCCTGCTCTTCACAACGAACGCCCTCGAAGAAGAGGGCGTTGATTTTCGTCTGGCGCTGGGTTTCGCTGACCGCAGCTTCTTCGACGATCTCGAGGCGCGAGCCGCCTCCTTCAAAGTCGAATTCGAACTGGCCTGCGATCGGATCGACGGTGGCGCCGGAATGGCGGAAGACGAGGCGCGGGCCATGCAGGGCAACACCAGCCTGGAGCAGCGGATTGGAGATGCCGGAGACGGCCTTCATGGCGCTGAGGCCGGCGCGGATGTTGGAAGCGGAGATGCGCTGGGCGCGGAGGTCGCGGAGCTTGCGGAGCTGAACCAGGTCCTGAAAACCGTAGTCGGCTGCGGGGACGATGAGGCCGGCTCTCTCCCACGCGCTCAATTGCCGGGAGGAGATACGCAGTATGCGAAGGACATCCTGGCGGCCGTATCGGTTCACTGTCAGGGGTGGTGACCCCTCCTTGATTCTCCACGATTATCCAGGGCGAACTTTGCGCGAGCAAGGGCGGAAAACAAAAAAGACGTGGATAAATGAGTACAAATCTGGTACGTGCCGAACTGGGTTCGTGGTGAGGGAGAAGCAGGAAGCAGACTAGCCGGCTCCTTACTTCGGAGCCGGTCCGAGCGAGACGATGTCGCAGCCCGCCATGATCTTCTGCAACTCCGCAATGAACTCCGGGGAACCGGGCTGCTTCTGCTTCATGAGAGCGTCCGCGGCGGGAAAGAACTTGTCAAAACCCGCGGGCTCTCCGGTGCCGATGAAGTGCACCGGTTTTTCGCTGCGATTGCCCTGGGCGTGCGGCTTGCCGCGAGGCAGGACGCCGAGCGTGCCGGGGGTCAGCTCGTGCCAGCGATCATCGGTGTAGACGGAGAGAACTCCTTCGAGCACGTAGACCTGTTCGTCGGTGTTGGGGTGGTAGTGGAGGTGGGTCATGAATCCGGGATCTTCGCGGAAGCGGCCCATCCACCAGGCGCCGTTGCTGCGCTCGCCGGTGACGAGCAGGCGAGCCTCGCCGCCGTACAGCATGTTGTAGACCTGCGCCTCGTCCGGCGTGACGATCATGGTTGGTGTTTGATTTTGCTGTGCTGAAGCCTGCATAGCCCATCCTTCCTTTACGGATCCTGCCACTGCTGCGATCGCTGACATGATAAGAAACCTCCTTCGGTCGACCATGAGTTTGCCTTCCTGTTGCCGCTGATCCGATATTCTGTGTTCATTGCACATGTGTGCAATGATTGCACTTGTGTATACTTACATCGATTGGCAAAAAAGGTCAACAGGAATCGAAAAAATTCGCAGCCTGCGGCGGCGTCCGGGGAGGGCCGCGTGGCACAGCGGAATCGCACGCGCCGGGCGATCGTCGACGCGGCGATGCAGCTGATCGCAGCGGGGAGCACGCCGTCGATGGCCGAGGTGGCCGCAGCAGCGCAGGTATCACGGCGCACGCTGTACATGTACTTCCCGACGCTGGAACAACTGCTGATCGATGCGACGCTGGGGGCGCTGAGTCAAAACACGGTCGATGCGGCGATGGGCGCATCGGAGTCGCGTGATCCGGTGGAACGCGCCATGCAGTTGAGCCGGGCGATCAACAGCCACTCGGCGGAGACGCTTCATCTGGGAAGGGCGCTGATTCGGCTGACGGTGGAAGGGGCCGAACCTTCGGCGGGCGGACCGCGACGCGGGTATCGGCGAGTGCAGTGGATCGAGGAGGCGCTCAAGCCGGCACG
>DASZYN010000234.1:0-1615 GCA_035545435.1 Acidobacteriaceae bacterium
GGTTCGCCGAAGAAGTAGCGCGAGTCAATCGTGATTTGGTTGGACTGGCCCTGGAGGACGCGAAGGTTTTGTGCAGCGACCCGCACCTGGTACTCAGGTTTGCGGTACTCCTCAACGCGGAAGCTGCCGGAGATTTCCGTGTCGTTGTCACCCAGACGGATGGTGTAGTAGCCGAGGGCCGCCCCGGCGGCAATCGTGATGTCGCCCGATACAGTGCCGTCCGCTGAGACAGGCATCTGCTGATCGAAGACGGGGTGGTCCTGCTCGTCGGCGATGCGCACGTGCATCGCCGGAATCTTCGGCAGCTCGAGATGATTCTCGACACGCGCGCGCAGCAAAGCTTTCCAGTGGACGGTGTGGCCGGGCCGATAGACAGGGCGGTCGGTGTAAACGTAAGAGGCCCATTTGCTGGTTGCTGTGTTGTTAAAGGACCAGGCCATTGGCGTGACCGCGGCAAATTCGTTGCCCGTGGAAGCCGTGATCCACAAACTGTCCTCTTCGGATTGTTTGGAAGGAGCGCCGCGGAGTTCGGCCACACCGTCGCTATCGGTCGTGGCCCGGCCCTGTTCTTTGCGGCCGATCCCCCAGACGATCTGTGCCTTCGAGACTGGCGTTCCGGTCTGGCGATCAGCCACGAAGGCCAGAATCGTGCCCGTGCTGGTGCGGGTGATCAGCACCATGCGGCTGACCATGAGCAGCGTATACGCCTTGTAGTGGCCGTCGGTCGCTTCGACGAGATAGAGCCCGGCGGACAGCTTATCGATCGGCAGGTCCTGTGAATCCGAGATGTAGGTCGGGGGCATCTCCTGGCGCCAGCGCGCGACAAGTTGCCGATCGTTCAGCAGAGGAATCTGCGCGAACTGCGCAACGCCGACGATGCGGCTTCGTTTGGCGAGGCTCGATTGTTTGGCGCGAAACGCGTCGCGGGTCTCCTGCGAAAACTGGCCGCGGAAGAAATGCCGGATCAGGTACCACAGGTGGTGTTTCCAGTCGTGGAATTTT
Source organism: Acidobacteriaceae bacterium (assembly GCA_035545435.1). Lineage (GTDB taxonomy): Bacteria > Acidobacteriota > Terriglobia > Terriglobales > Acidobacteriaceae > Palsa-343. The sequence continues at coordinate 1,003 of DASZYN010000234.1, forward strand.
TCCAGCCACGTCCGTTCGTCGATCTGTTCCCTGGGGCCATTGGGATACGCATTGCCGAAAGAGTGAAGGTCGGGAAGACTGGTCAGGAACTTTTCGGCATCGTTCACGCGGTAGACGCGGAACTCCAGCTCATCGACGTCGTGTGCGTAGAGATGAATGGTTGGCTTCTCGTCCGGCGAGAAGGTGCGGTTGGTGCTGATGTTGAAGGAGACGGCGCGTGAGGCGCGAGCGTCCGGGATAAAACTCGCGAGGACGAAAAAAAGCAGCAGGATGAATTGGAACAGGCCGAGGGGAGCGCGAGTCAGTCTCCGTCGTGCAGGAGGTTCCACCGATAGACCCCTAAGAAATTCGTGTTGCCGGGGACGGGGCGCCAGCGCGCGTCGGGATGGTGGAGCAAGTCCTCCATCGAGACCCGACGCATTTCGCCCTTTTGTTTGCCGATCGGGCCGGTGTGATAAATCACCCAGTCCGCATTCGCTCCCGCAACAACCATCGAATGATACTGCGAGTTCTGCTCCAGCTGGCGAAAAAACAACAGGTCGCCGGGCAGAGCGGTGTGGATGTTGCGGGAAACCGGGTACGTATTCAGGGCGAGCAGCGCACGGGCATCGGC
>DASZYN010000235.1:0-2753 GCA_035545435.1 Acidobacteriaceae bacterium
TTTGAGCAGGGCCTCCCAGCCGCTGGAATGGCGTGGAATCCTGGGGCCGGTGAGAACGGTGGGCCCGCGCCTCTCCTCTTCCTTTTTTCTGCCGAACAGGTTGACCATGCGGAGCGCAGAACCCTCGTTTTTGGATTGTAACGGAGGCAGCGGGTGGGCTGGGTCCGGCAGGGGATTGAGCGGGTGGACAACGAGCAGAAAACCGAGTGAAAAGCGAGTCAAGAGCGAGAGGAATCGAGCGGGGCAGGCTGATGTGGCTGGGCCGCTCGCGGCAATCAGGCTCATGTCCCCAAATCCAGGGACTGAGGGCTCGGGTGCCCGGGCCCCTATTCGGCGTGGAGCGCTTCGGTGGGGTTCACCGACGCGGCCCGCCGGGCGGGCAGGAAGCTGGCCAGCAGCGCCGCCGACCCCAGGACGAGCGCGACGGCACCCAGGGTGGCAAGGTCCCAGCTCTGGACGTGAAACAGCAAAGAGCGCAGGAGCGTGGTGGCCGCCAGGGCGCAGAGCAGTCCTGCAGCGATTCCAATAACAGCCAGCCGGGCCGCTTCGCGCAGAATAAGCCGGTAAACGGCTGAGCGTTGCGCCCCCAGAGCCATGCGTACGCCGATTTCGCGGGTGCGGCGGGAAACGGAATAGGCGATCACGCCGTAGAGCCCCACGATGCTGAGCAGAAGCGCCAGAGCGGCGAATCCACCGACGATCCAGGCCGAGGAGCGATGGAGCCAGGCAGAGGGGGAATCGCGGAGGCGCTCGTCCATGGTGGAGGGCTCGAAGGTTGCGACGCCCGGATCGATGCTGTGTACGGCTGCGGCGAGCGAGGAGAGCAGCGCGTCGCCCGGCTGCGAGGTGCGAAGAACCACAGCGAAGTCTGACTGCGGCGTCTGGTAGAAGGGGATGTAAAGCGCGGCGCGGGGTGGAGCGTCGAGCTGGCCTTCCTGAATGTCGTTGACGACGCCGACGATGTGCACGTGCGCCTTCGGGTTTCCTTCCGAGAACACTACACGGCCGATGGGATCCTGGCCGGGAAAGAACTTCCTGGCCAGCGCCTGATTGACGATCGCCACCAGCGGGTGGCTGGCGTCATCGTCTTCGGTGAAGTAGCGGCCACCCATGAGCTGCGCCTGGATGGTGGAGAACCAGGCAGTGCTGATTTCTCGGTGTGCGACTTCCCGAAGCCCGTACTCGTGCGCCTGGCCGAGAACGTTGAGGATGATCGTCCCGTCTCCATCGCCTAAGGGGAGACGGCTGGCGAAGGCGACCGAGCGAACGCCGGGCAGAGCGCGGGCGCGGGCCTCGATTTCCTTCTTGAGAGCAATGACGGCGGCATCTTTGGAGTAGGCGGGACTGTCGGCGCTGACGCGCAGCGTGGCCAGGTGATCGGGATCGAGCCCTGTATCCGCGTGGAGAAGGCGATAGAAGCTCTTGCCCAGAAGCCCGGCGCCGGTGAGCAGCACAACCGCGACCGCCAGCTCAGCGACGACGAGGTTCGAACCCAGGCGGCGCCACAGAGTGCCTGAAGATCCGCGCGCAGTTTCCGTCAGGCCATCGCGGAGGTCGGCGAGCCGAATGCGGAACACGGGAATGATCGAGAAGAGCAACGCGGAGGCGAAGGAGACGAGGACCGCGAAGAGCAGCACCCGAACATTGAGGTTCATGGTCGCGAAGTACGGCATGGTCGCGAGCATCGCTTTGGGGATGAGGGCCACGAAGGAACGCATGACGAAAGCGGCGAGCGCGGTGCCGCCAAGGCCGGCCGAGAGCGCGAGCACGAATCCTTCGGTGACGAACTGGCGGGCGAGGCGAACGCGTGAAGCGCCGATGGCGCCGCGAACCGCGATCTCGCGGCGGCGGCCTTCCGATCGAACCAGGAGCAGGCTGGCCACGTTGATGGTGGCGATCAGAAGCAGAAGTGCGGCACCGGCGAGAAGGACCAGCAGCACGGTGCGGATATCGCCGACGATGACCTCACTCGCCGCCACGATGTTGATGCCGCGGCCGCGGTTGCTGTCCGGATACTGGCGTTCGAGCTGCGCCACGATGGTTTTCATGTTCGCCAGGGCGGCGGAGAGCGTGACGCCGGGACGAAGACGGGCAATCGCGAAGGCGTTGTGACAGTTGCGATACTTCTCGCACCCGCCATCGGCGCGCTCGGTGGTCCAGAAGTCGGCAGGCTCGGCGGGCTGGAAGTGGAAGTCCCGCGGCATCACACCGATGACGGTGTTTGGCTGATTGTCCAGGATGACGGTTTGCCCGATCGCGTCCGGACGCCCGCCGAAGCGGCTCTCCCATTCGGAATAGCTCAGAAGAACAGAGCGCGGCGCGTTAGGCTGATCGTCGTTGGTGCGGAAGTCTCGACCGAGTATCGGTGCGACGCCCAGGGTGCGGAGGAATCCCGCAGTGATGCGTGCGCCTTCGACTTTTTGTGTGCCGGTAGGGGTTTGCAGCATGAAACCGTAGGGCGCGAACTCATCCAGTGAGGAGAAGACGGTGTTCTGGTTTTTCCAGTCGACGTAGTCCTTATACGACACGTGAAAACGCGGGCCGAGAGAGTTGCTCTCGAAGAGGATGACCAGACGCGAGGGGTCAGAGTAGGGCAGCGGGCGGATGAGAGCCGCATCGACGAACGCGAAGATGGCGACGCTGGCGGCGATGCCGAGGGCCAGGACGAGGATGGCGGTGGTGGCGAAGCCGGGATTCTTGCGAAGCTGGCGCACGGCGAAACGCAGGTCCTGGAGGAGCGAGTCGGCGGTAGA
>DASZYN010000236.1:0-7272 GCA_035545435.1 Acidobacteriaceae bacterium
CCCTACTCAAGAAGATTGGTACTGGGGACGGCTCGCAACAGGTAATGAAGAGGATTTTTGGTGGCGCCGCCTCTCCGACAACTGGTATATGAAGGATGTAATTCCTTCTACCTATTTGGAATTGCATAACCAGTGCTACGAAGCATACAACGCCAATCCCCTGGCCTTCGCCATCATCGAAATCACCACCAGCTTTGTGCTTGGCAAAGGTGTCAAGGTGACAACTCGAAATCGCAAAGTGCAGGCCATTCTCGATGGCTTCTGGCATGATCCCGACAACCGCATGGAGTCGAGAATCTACGACATCTGCACCGAATTGGGCCTCTACGGCGAAATCTTTGTCCGCTTCTTCGTCAATCGCTTCGATGGCCGGGTCAAGATCCGTATGATCGACCCCTCCATCATCGATCAGGTCGAGACGGACCCCGACGACATCGAAACGCAGTTGCGGTTCCACCAGCGACCCATCGGCCCATCGCCGACGCAGAACGTTGACAGCATCAATATCATCAATCCCAACGTCATCAACGCGCAGAATCCCGGCGATCCGACGATGGCCGGCAAATGGTTTGAGGCCGGGACTGAAGTGGTCCATTTCGCGATCAATAAGGTCAGCAACGCCAAGCGCGGCAAGAGCGACCTGGCCACCCTGCTGCCCTGGCTCCGGCGTTATAAAGACTGGCTCACCGACCGGGTGAGGATTAACAAGTACAAGTCTGCGTTCTTGTGGGACGTGACGCTCAAAGGCGCAGACCTGAAAACCATCAACGCCAAAAAGATGGAATATTCGTACCCGCCAGAGCCAGGCTCGGTCATCATCCACAACGAAGCCGAACAGTGGCAGGCTGTGAAGCCGGAGATCAACGCCCAGGAGGCCGAGAAGGACGGCAGGGCCATCAAGCTGATGGTGGCAGTGGGGGCGACCCTGCCGGAGCACTACCTGAGCGATGGAGAGAACAATAATCGAGCCACCTCCGAGAACATGGGGCTGCCAACCTTCCTCAAATTCAAGCGCCGGCAGAACGTCATCAAAAACATCCTGCGCACGATTCTGGATCGCGTCTTGCAGGAGGCGCAACGCGTTGGCAGGCTCTCTCGTACGGTGGACATCACGAAAGCCTATGACCTGATCTTCCCTGAGTTCGACCATGAGGATAATCAGGAAATGGGCACCGCCATCAGCTATCTGATGCAGGGACTCACGGCGGCAAAGGGCGCCGGCTGGATCTCCAATGAAACGGCCATGAAAGTGCTCTTTCAGTTCTGCGATCTGGAAATCGATGTCAACGAGGAAGCAGACCGCATTGCGGCAGAGCAGGGGCAGCCACGCGCAAGAACAACACAGGCGCCAGGCAGAAAGAGGACAGAGCCAGGGCAGGTCCATGGTCCTGATGAGACACAACAGCCGCGCGAGTCGCCTGAACTGGCGGGCAAGATCAAGGGCAACACCATCGGCGGCGTTGGCCCAGGAGGATGGTAATGCGACACCCCATCAACGGCCAGATCCGCAACGGTCAGGCACCGGGAAACAGCGCAGGCAATGATGCAGCCGCGCAGGTCAGGCCATCATCAAGCCCGACCAGCGCCCGCCATGAGGGCCATCCTCATGCGCGCGAGCACCCGCCCGGCTATCGGCCTGCCCGCTCCCACGACCGGAAAGGAGCCTGACCGATGCCACTCGATGCGCGCAAGATCGCGCACATTCGGGCCGCAGTGCAACGAACCTGGATCGGCAGACAAACAACGGTCGTGTTTGTCTCCAACGCAGGAGGCACGTACAGCTATACGGCGCAGAGCGTGATCTGGAAGCCGCAGCAGGTGATTGATCCGCAGATTCCGAACGTGAGCGGAGCACCGCCAGGCATCCCGGCTGATGTGGTGATGATTGTGCCACTGACTACCAGCCTGATCGGCGTCGTCTTTGTGGCCTTCACCAACACCGCGACCAGCGGCGCCGTGGCGGCGGCGCAGAAGTTTGAACTCATCGAAGCCGTACCCACCGGGATTCTCCCTGGAGGCACGCATTACACGGTCGCATTAAGGAGGTTCCGATAGTGGCAGAGCCAGGATCGAAAAAGCAGTGGTTAGCCATCGCCAGGGATGACCAGCTCAGAGGCAGCCACCTCTTCATTGTGGAGGCTCCGACACACAAAGCCGCCTATGAAGCATGTACTCATCAATGCGTGCTGAACCATCTGAGCATCCCCGATCAACGGGCGGTCTACGAACTGACAGAAGCAAGCGGCGCGCACATCTGTACAGTGCTCGACGCGAAACCAAAAGGAGGACTTTTCAATGGACGAGCCGCTTTATCCCTCAGTCCAGGGGCAATCCATACCAGACCTGGGATTGGCGCAGTACGGCGTTGCGACGCCGCAGACGCACCTCTCCACCACGAGCGACAGCACCCCACCCATGATGTGCGTACCCGAACTGATGGGAGACGCGCGGAGCATTCACCAGATGGGTATTGATCCAGAGGTGCCCTATTACCATCTGGAGCTTGCCAACGATCACAAGATCATGACGCCCGCGCAGCTCGCGGCGCCGCAGGGCATTGGTGATGTGAACGCGCCAACGTTCGACGCGCCAGAGATGGGCGTGCCAGGCTTGCGCGCGGGCGATCTCACCGGGCCGGGCATCGATCACGTCGGCGAGTTCGAGCCTGATCCGCACACGGGCGACCTGCTTCAGTTCGCCCAGCCAGGCGGGCTGGAGATTCACGCGGCGTCCACCCGACTCACGTCTGACCCGATGCTCCCCGACCTCGGCGAGTACGACAGACCAGCGGGCCTGGAGATGCTCAACGAGATGATGCCTGATCCAACCTTGCCAGACCTCCAGCAGCCTCAGCTAGAGCAAAATGTCCATATGATCGGGCGACCGGGTGATCTGGCGTCAGATGCAATGAAAGCAGGAGCCGATGAGGTCGAGAAGGAAGATGTGCCGTCAGGAGATTACAAAGAGATGTGGATGCAGCAACACGGCAGAGCCACGCACCGCACCCGGCACATGAAGATGCTCACGACAGGACTCCATGAAGAGGGGGATCACGATTACCGATGAGGATACGCGAGAGCACCGCAACCCTTGAGGATATCCAGCGCATCTACGAGGCCCGCTGGACCGACAGGGCCAGACGCGCGTACTTTGCCACGCATCCGCACCGCTTCGCCGATCCTGAACGCATGGCGTATCCCATCAAGGACGCCAGCGACGTGAAAGATGCCGCGCGGCTGGTGGGCAACGGCAAGGGCAGCAAGGAGCAGATCAAAGCGGCGATTATCCGCATCGCGCGAGAGATGAACCTGGAGCATGCCCTACCTGAAAGCTGGAAAGCCGGGAAGGTGCGAGAGAGCATCCAGATCCTGGGCCAGATCTGCGAAGCGCAGGAGAACGAAAGCACAACCGGCCATGAGGTACGGGTCACCGTCGTCAAAGGGGGCCGCAGCATCAACGGCTTCTACTATGATCGCAACGCCCTGGTGCAGATCGCTGGAATGCTGGAGGGCGCCCGCGCCTACGCCGATCATGGCCGTAGCGCAGCAGACGAGACGACCCGATCAGTACGTGATATGGTCGGGTTTTATAAGCATGCCCAATACATCCCCAATGATCCGAGCACGCCCATAGGCCGGGTCGATGCCACGCTTCACATCATGGAAGCCGCCGACTGGCTCTGGAGCATGATTTCCGAAGCCATCAAGATCGGCAAACCAGATCTTGTTGGCGTCTCCATCGACATTTTCGGCGTGGCCGAGCATGACGCCACACTCAAAGCCCGCCACGTGACGAACGTTCTTTCGCTCAACAGTTGCGATGTGGTGACACGCCCAAGCGCGGGCGGCGCATTCCAGCGCATTTTACATGATTACACCGAGGAAGGAGAGAGAGAAGACATGGACCCCAAAAAGGGTACGACAGCAGAGAAGGGCAGAGGCGCAGCAGGTTCGCAGGTGGATGATCCGCCCGACAGCGAGCAGCAAGACCAGGACCAGCAGAGCCAGCAGGCGCAGAACATCACCGAGTCTCAGAACAACGGAGGCGCGGCGCCTGGAGGCAGCACAGAAGGCCATACACAGCCCTCGCCGACACAGCAGATTCAAGAGGCTGAGTCAAAGCGCATTCTGGAGACATTGAAAACGGAGCGCTGCGGCCTGATCCTTGAGCGCAAACTGCAAGAAAGCATTTTGCCCCAGGCGGCCTGCGAGCGCATCAAAGCCAGCTTTGCCGGGCGCATCTTCGAGGAAAGCGAACTGGAGCGCGAAATCACCAGTATGCAGACCATGCTGGCCAGCATGACCGACGCTGGCCTGATTCGCGGCCACGGCTACGAGAAACCGCACATCGAAGGCCAGATCACCGAGGCAGAGAAGGTACAGGCAGCTTTCGATGTGATGATGGGCGTGGACATCGACACGGCAAAGCTCGGCAACATTCGCGGCTTCTCCTCCATCCGAGAGGCGTATCTGCGCGTGACCGGAGATAGCAACCTTGCCGGTGGTATCAGCGGCCAGAGCCGCCTGGGCCAGATCGCTATCTCAGAATCCGCGCCCATCACACGCATCAACGAGGCAGACACGACCACAGCGAGCTTCTCGTACCTCCTGGGCACGTCGATGAACAAAAGACTGCTGAAGGACTATCAAGCATGGCCGGCTGAGTGGCAGAAATTCTGTGTGATCGCGCCGATTAAAGATTTCCGCCAGCAATCGCGTATCCGCTTCGGCGCCTTCGGTTCCCTCTCAACGGTCGCCGAAGATACTGCCTACACCAGCATCACCCTGCAAGATACGGCGGCCACCTACGTTCCCACGAAACGAGGCAATCTGGTCACGATTTCCAGGGAAACCATCGTGAATGACGATCTCCAGGCGATCAAGCAGATCCCCACCAAACTGGCTGTGGCGGCGGCATACACGCTGGCCGAGTTCGTCTATGCTTTCTTGAGCGGCAACCCGACCATTTACGATGGTAACGCGCTTTTCACATCCGGCGCACCACACAGCAATCTGGGCAGCGCTGCGCTGAGTAGCGCTGCCATGCAGGCAGGGGTAACTGCCATGCGCGAACAGACCAACATGGCCGGCAAGCGCCTGGGCCTCAAGCCAAGCTTTCTGATTGTCCCGGCAGAGTTGGAATGGGTAGCGATGGTGGCGACAAAATCGGCAGGCGTGCCAGGCTCGGCCAACAACGATATCAACCCGATGCTGGGGTATGTGACGCCGATTGTCTCGCCCCAACTCACGAACACATCTCAATGGTTCTTCGCCGCCGATCCGCGCGTCGTCGATACCATCGAAATCGGCTTTGTCGGTGGACAGGTCAACCCGGTACTGTTCATTCAGGATCAACCCTTGTTTGGTCTGAACTTTACCCAGGACATTATCAGCTACAAAATCAGGCACGAGTACGGCGGCGCGGTCCTCGACTATCGCGGCCTCTATCGCGGTATCTAGCTGATCTACCAGGAGGAGAAACAATGGGCCGCCAGGCTGCGCAGTCTGGCGGCCCGCAGACAAAGGAGAAGCGATACATGGCACAGATACCGAACACGCGAGCATTGACCGCCAGCACGGACGGCAGCGATGCAGGCACAGTCTTCAATGTGAACACCGCGACAAAGCAGGTGCAGATCCCGAATGGCGCGAGCATCCAGTTTTACAGTGACGCCTACGCCACCGCAACAGGTCAACTTACCGGCAGCGGGCCAGTTTCGGCGATGAGCGCAACCAGCCCGGACCCCGGCGCAGGAGGCACGATTGCGACCGCAGGCGTCGGGGTCGCGCTGGTCACGCCTGCGGCGGCGCGCACTGGCATCATTCTCCAGGCCGGAACCGTCAACGGGCAGGAGGTATGGGTCGTCAACCAGGGCGCAGCGGCCAATACCCTGACCTTTCATACCACGCCGGCGACCTCGAACGTGGCCGACTCCGCGACCGAGCCAGCCATCGCTGGATTGAAGGCCAGGAAATATGTCTGGGTGAGTGCAGTCAGCCTCTGGTATCCCGCGCAGTAAGCAGAGAAAACAGCACAGGAGAAGAACAACACCATGAACATGAAGACACCAAAAGCGACGAGGCCCACCAGGATCGTGAAGCCTGGGGATATCGTCAACTATGTCCTGTCAAGTGGGCGCGGCAAAGGCGAAATACGCCCCGCCATCATTGTGCGCCTGTGGGGCGAAGCGACCGCAGACTCCACCCCTGCTGCACAATTGCAGGTCTTCACCGATGGCACCAATGACTTCGACCACGGCCAGCCAGGGAGCCTCACCGGTCTGCTCTGGGCAACATCGGTCTCACACGACGAAGCGGAGAAGAAACCGGGCACCTGGCACTGGCCAGAAGCCGTGGAGGGGGAAGCCTGATGGCAGGGTTCCTCACCCAGGATGGCGCTGAACTGGCTGGCGGTCTGAACCCCAACAACATCGGTCAGGCGCTTCGCGTCGATGCCAATGGGTATCTCCTGACCGCGCAAGCCGGGGCCAGCAACAGCCCTGCGAACTATACAGCGAGCGGCAGTGCGACCAACGATGGTGACACAGTAAGCATCGCGGTTCAGGACACAGAAACAGCCCTGGTGCAGATCCTGGGCGCTTTCACCATGACCCTGCTCTTTGAAGCCTCGCCCGACAACGGAACGACATGGTATAGCGTCTCAGGCGTGCAGGGAACCGGCACCGTCGCCAGTAGCGCCACCGCGCCGGGTTACTGGCGCGTGAATGTGGCAGGATTTACGAACTTCCGAATCAGAGCACACCCGATCACCAGCGGCACCGCAACTATTACCATTCGTCTGACCCAGGCAGTCAACAACGTGAGCATCGCCAACGCGCAGCCGCTGGGCCAGCAGACCAGCGCCAACAGTTCGAGCGTGGTGATTGCCTCAGATCAGACCGTGCCAGTCAAAGGCGGTACCGTCGAGATCATCGGCAACGGCACCGGCGTGGTCAACGGCGTCAATACTGACCTGATTAGTAGTACGGATGTTTCAGCGTACAAGTGGCTTTCACTGCAGATCCAGGGTACCTACAACGCCACCCTGAGCTTTCAGGCCAGCAATGACAATGTGAACTGGGTCGCAGTCAAACTGATCCTGTTTACCTCGTATGTGGATAACAATACGAGCAGCTCGACCACCAGCACCGGGCAGATCTGGTGTGGCCCGGTCACGTTCCGCTACTTCCGCGTGCGCGCGACCAGCTTCACCAGCAATACCAGCTTAGCAGGCACCCTGGAACTCTACGCGATGGCACCCACACTGCCCATC
>DASZYN010000237.1:0-8977 GCA_035545435.1 Acidobacteriaceae bacterium
GGAAGGCGTGGGCTGCTTGCTGTGGGGTGAACCTGGGGCGGGCGCAGCTCTGACCCTGCTGAGAAAGCGGCTTGCGAATTCTGCAAAACATCTTCCGATCGAGTTGGAACGACGTTGTCACACTGCCGTGAGCGCCGCGACTTCGTAGTCTTCGATCGAGGGGATGGTGAATTCAATCACGTTGCCGTTTTTCCTAAATGCGATTTCCTTTTCGGCCCGCAGCAACTCGACCTTTTTGATCGTGCGGCCGGAGGGCACCAATAGGCGCACGCGCTGTTCGCCGATGGGATAGGTAGCGCGCAGCCATCCGCGGTGGGCGTTGGGATTCGTGTAATTGAGGATGTGCACGGCGAAGCCTGGTTCGGTTTCCCAGGCGAAGGCTTCGATGAGCGCCGGGTTTTCGATATGCGGGTCTTCGATCGTGACCGGAGCATTTTCTCCTGCGATCCAGCGAATCGTGTTCTGAAGCAGGCGGCTGAGGTCGGTGTTGCCCGCAACCCACAGGCTGTGTTCGATGTTGCCTGGAAAATACGCGGTGCGGCTGTGGCCGCGCTCCTGCAGGACGACGGCGGGTTCGGTGGTTTGCGGAGTGGGCGGATAAGAGAGCTCCGGCGGATAGGCGACGAAGCCGGGGACGACGGTGAGGATCGGATTTTCAACAACAGCAACAGGTTGACGATATTCCGAGCCAGGCAGCCAGTTGGTGTCGGCGAATCCGGAGAGGATGGGGTGGGGCCGCTCGATGCGCGCGTAAAACGGATTCGAGTTGCCGCGACGGCCGATGACTTTTCCGGCGGTGTGAATGCCGAGCACATCGGCGAGTCCGAAGTCCGTACGTCGGACGTTTTGATCGGTGTAGAGGCTGGTTTCGAAGGTGGCGAGCAGCGATCCGCCCTGGTCGACGTAAGCTCGTAGCTGTGCACACTGGGCATCGCTGAGGAGGGCAATGTTGGGCAGGATGACGGCGGCGTATTTTTCGAGGCGGTCGAGGTCGAGCTGATCCTCGTGGAGGAAGTCGAACAGGAATCGGCCTTCGAGCAGCGCGGAGTAGAGGCCGTCCATGTTGCGCTGCATGGTCATGTCGTTCGGCGGCTGGTAGAAGAGATTGGTGCGCTGGCCGAAGACGACGGCAATGCTGGCGATGGAGCGGCGATTGGTGAAGTGGGCGTCGTGCTTCGCCGTCCAGGCGAAATAGTCTTCGCCGAATTTTTCGTAGCGGCGGTCTTCGCCCATTCCTTTGGCGCCGCCGATGACGTGGATGTAGGGAACCATGCCGCTGGCGACGGTTTCGTTGAGCCACATTTCGCTTTCTTGCTGTGACTTGATGCTCTCGCGCCAGCGCAGGGGTCCGGTGGACCACAAGCCGGTGACATTGGCGGCCACTTTGCCGTTCATGATGGCGTGACAGACACGGCCCTGCTGGGTGCAGCCCCAGATGGGGTCGTCCATGCGGCCGCGGCCCTGGTTGTCGGCCTGGAACCACTGCGATATTTCGCCGACCTGAACGAGATTGGGCGTAGCGTGAATGCCGCCGCCCATATTGGCGAAGTAGAACGCCTCACGGTTTTTGTCTTTAGCTATGCCATCGTAGAGACGCCACAACTCCATGACGCGCTGGTTAAATTTTTCCCAGTAAGCGGGAGTTTTCGGAGGCGGGAGTTTGCGGCAGATGTTGCAGTAGCAGACGGGCAGGTTGAACATGGGCCAGCCGTTCATGTAGAAGCCGTCGACGTCGTAGTGGGCGTTGATTTCGCGCATGATGGCGCTCATGTAGCCGGTCATGTAGGCGCTGAACATGCAGGTCTGGAAGAGTTCGGGCGTGTCGGCGGTGGGAATGGCGTTGCCCTGCGGGTCGCGCATGAACCATTCCGGGTGGGCCTGGAGCGCGTCACCCCAGTTGAGGTCCGGGCTCATGCGGGCGAAGGTGCGCAGGCCGCGTTTGCGTGCTGCTGTGTTTAGTTCGCCGAAGAAATCTTTGCCCGCGAGATATTTGCTTTTGCGGTGAAACGGCACCTGGGTTTGGTAGTACGCGATGATTCCGGTGACGCTGACATAGACGACGCCGACTTTAGCGCGCGACCAGTAGTCGGCCCAGGCTTCGACATCGAGGTCGGCGGGGTCGTGCTCGGTGATATTGGTTTGGCCAATGCGGCGCAGGGATTTAAGCCAGGCTGGCCGGTCCGCGGGCACGGAGTCGTTGCCGAAAGTTCGCGTTGTTGCTGTGGCGCGGAGGGGATCGGTCCAGTACGCCAGGGTGCCGGCAGCGGCACCGGATTTCACAAAAGTTCTGCGATTCAGCATTCGAACATTCTCCGATACGGGCTGCGTAAAGGGGGAAGGACGCGCGCCGGAGAATTTTAAGGGAATCGGAGCGTTGATGCGGAAGGAGATAGGACGAGGATTCTGAAAAATCTACACGCATGTATATTTTCGAAGTTTGAAAAGCCTTACTGCGACTGCGAAAGATGAATCCGCGATTGGGTTGGGGCATCAGATACGCAGTTGTTTTCCCCCCTTCGCCTGATCGCGGAGGCTGGTGGAACTCGCAAATACTACCAGGAGTTCTCCGCGATGAAGATCAGACGATCGCTGCAGTGGCTCTTCGTGTGTCTGGCGTTGACCGGTTCAATAGCGGCGCAGGTGGCGCTGCCCAACGACCCGGCGATGGGCAACATCAGCGGCACGGTGATGGATTCGGAAAGCGACGTTGTGCCGGGCGCTACAGTTGTTCTGGATGGACCGGCGGCGCAGCCCTCACGGACGACCGTCGCCGATGACAACGGCGGATTTCACTTTGATGCTGTGACTCCGGGAACTCCCTATCACGTGACAATCCACGCAGACGGCTTTGTGCAGTGGACCTCTCCGGAGATGACGCTGCAGCCGGGGCAGTTTTTATTTGTTTCGAACGTCAAGCTCGTGTTCTCCGCGGCGGCGACATCGGTGACGGTGTACGCATCGCGGGATCAAATCGCGACCGAACAGGTGAAGCTCGAAGAACAGCAGCGAGTGCTGGGGGTCATACCCAACTTTTATGTTGCTTACGATTCGAACGCGGCCCCGATGACGGCGAAGCTGAAGTTTTCTCTCGCGCTGCGGGCAGAGAGAGATCCGGTGACATTGCTCGGCGTGGCGATGGTGGCGGGAATGGATCAGGCAGGAAATACGCCTGCGTATCAGCAGGGGGCAGCCGGCTACGGGCAACGGCTAGGAGCAAATTATGCAACGGGATTCACGGACATCATGATTGGCGGTGCGATTTTGCCGTCGGTGCTGCATCAGGATCCGCGCTATTTTTATCAGGGCACGGGCACGACGAGGTCGCGGCTGCTGCATGCACTTTCGAGCCCGTTCATTTGCCGCGGGGACAACGGAAAACCAGAGCCGAATTTTTCGAGCGTGGGCGGCGACCTGGCTGCGGGGGCGATTGCGAACAGCTACTATCCACAAAGCGATCGCGGGCCCGGGCTGGTGTTTGGAAGCGCGGCCATTGTGACAGGTGGACGGATGGCGAACGCAGTGGTACAGGAATTTGTGCTGCGGAATCTGACGCCAGGCGCGAGAAATCGCGGCCGCTGACGGCGCAGGAGACGGACGCGTCAGGCGGGTTTGTCTCGGTGCGTTTCAGGTGCGCAGGTGGACGCGGGCGGACAGCGGCTCAACAGCAAAGAAGAAATTCTGATAGCTGAAGGTGATGCGGAAGACGCTGCCGTCGCTGAGGATGAGCTGCTGGTCCTCAGGATCGAAAGCGGTGTCGTTCGCGTCGACGTGGCCCTCGACGACCGGCTGCAGGACGGCGGTTGTTCCTGGAGGACGCGCGCCTTCACGGCGGAGCCGGACATCGCGGCCGAAGCGGACCTCTTTGCGGTTGCCATTGCGCTGAATGACGATGGCGGTTTGGCCGGCGAGGCTCTGAACCGGCCTCATCTCCCACTCTGCCCGATACGTTTCTGCTGCGTCTGCCATGCCGGGAAGAGTAGCCCGGTTTTTCAACGGGTCGAAATCCCTCGTGGGCGTCAGCGGAAGTGGCCTGCCTGTGCCGAATGGTGCGCACCAACGGGTTATGACTCCAGTCTTGAACCGAAATGGTTCCGGGCGAGGGTGGGCGGTGCAGGCTGGAACGCCCTTGGGGTAAGGAGTGTTCTTTCCAAACTGGTACGGGCATGAACCTGACTGGTGGTCGAAGAGAATTGGATATCCCATTCCCAAAATGGATCGGGGCGTGACTTCGGACAGGTGGCGGGGTCGCTTTTGTGTTGATTTCTGGCTTAGAAAGGCTTCCGCTGCTTGCTGTGGGGTGAACCTGGCGGGGGCAACTCGGGGGGCCGTGGGTTGAGTCATTCCCAAAATGGATCTGGGGTGACTTCGGACCTCTGGCGGAGTCGTTTTTGTGTTGATTTCTGGCTCGCGAAGTCTTCCTTGCTGTGGGGTGAACCTGGCGGGGGCCTGATCTTGGGATTGGGGGCCAATTGCGGCGAGTCGTTCCCAAAATGGGTCGGGGCGGCACTTCGGTCAGGGGCCGGGGTCGTTTTTGTGTTGATTTCTGGCTCGCGAAGGCTTCCGCTACTTGCTGTGGGGCGAACCTGGCGGGGGCCCAATTTGAGGGGGCGGGAGCCAATGCGGCGAGTCGTTCCCAAAATGGGTCGGGGCGGTACTTCGGTCAGATGGCGGAGTCGTTTTAGTGTTGATTTCTGGCTCGCGAAGGCTTCCGCTGCTTGCTGTGGGGTGAACCTGGCCGCAGCCTGATCTTGGGGGCGGGAGCCAATGCGGCGAGGTCGTTCCCAAAATGGGTTGGGGCGGTACTTCGGTCAGGAGACGAGGTCGTTTTTGTGTTGATTTCTGGCTCGCGAAGGCTTCCGCTGCTTGCTGTGGGGTGAACCTGGCCGTTTCTGCTCGGGGGGTTTCGCGCTGAATGGATTGCGATGCAAGGCCTGGTTTCCGACGCGTGGTTTCCATCAAGGCGTCGTCTCCATCAAGCGAGGCGTGGTCTCCAAGGCGTCGTCTCCATGATGCGAGGCGTGGTCTTCATTCGTGAACTGAGTCTTGCCGGGTCTGCAAGGGAGAGTGCGGGCCCACCTATGGCGTCAGGGTGAACATCCTGGACGCGAACAACCGGGACGCGGGGGGCGATGCAGAGACCGGATCAGGATGCCTCCGACGATGGTCGCCAGCATGAGCCCGAGGGCGCTCAGGACTCCGAACCAGAGCGGGTCGAGGCGGTGCCGATGGCGAATGAAGAGAACGGTCACTGAATCCATCACGAGGAAGATCAGGACGCTGGTGGCGTGCCACACCGGTTTGCGACCACCCACCCAACCAGCCGTCATTCCGCCGAGCAGGCCGGAGACGGCGATGCCCAGGGTTCCCAGAACAAAATTTGGAAGCGGGGATCGCAGGTTGATTCCGCCGGCCAGTTTGAAGCTGACCGTGGTGCCCGCGACGATGACGGCGTACCCGATGAGCGGAGCCGCGACACTGCGCAATATGGCTGCTGTTCTGGTCATACCCGGCAGCAGATTGCATCATCGGCAACGCGAAGTCTTGTACGTTCCTGCGAGGATTTGTACGTTTGACCGCGATCGCCGGCGGAGCTGACCCGGGGGCAAACCGTAGAGGCGGCGGAACGCGCGGGTCATGTGGGCCTGGTCGTAGAATCCGCAGGAAACCGCAATTTCAGGCAGAGACGCCTGCCCTTCAAGAACTGCGGCGTGCGCGTGATGCAGGCGCACTTCCAGCAGAAACTCTCCCACTGGTTTTGAGAGGCAGCGGCGGAAGACGGCCGCCAGACGCCGGGGCGGGACGCCGATTTCGTCCGCGAGGCCGGTAAGACGAAGGTCTTCAGCGTAACGATTCCGAATGATGGCGACGACGGATTCGATCCAGTCCGGGATGGACGCCCCACCCCCGCGCGCGTGGCGCGAGATACGGGCCGCGAGCGTCAGCGCCAGGGCCTGGAGAAGGGTATGACGCTCGCTGGGATTCTCTCTTTCAACATAAAAAAACGAGCGGACAAGATCATCGAAGGCAGGTGCGGGGAACCAGGAAGGCTCCGACAGGTTCAGCCGGGGCATCAGGCGGCAAGCCACGGCAGGGGTGAGGTCGATCAGCAATCCGTGCACCGCCCCTGCGAAGCAGTTGCTGTGAAGTTCTCCTGCCGGCCGAAACAGAGCCGATCCCGGTCCAAGCTCATAGGTCTTTCCGCGGCTGGTCTCCGCATAGGTGCCTTCGACGATGAAGTGGATCTGCGCGGAGCGATGCCGATGGGGGGGCAGAGGCACGGCGGAGGCAGGAATAAAAGTTTCGCCGATGCGGAAGGGCGCCAGTGGCGGCAACGGGTCGAGGCGGCCAACATTGATGCTGGACATGGGCAGACATTCTACGCGGACCGGGCAGAAAGCAGACGAGCCGAACCGGGCCGATGGTGATGCGAGGCCGGCGGTGGAGCTACTTTGCAGAATGAGGATGGACCATTTTTGCCGGGTCGACGATACGGTCGAACTCTTCTTCGCTGATGTAGCCGAGCTGGAGGGCGGCGTCCTTCAGGGTAAGGTCGTGTTCCATGGCGTGGTGGGCGATCTTTGAGGCCTTGTCGTAGCCGATGACGGGAGAAAGAGCCGTGACCAGCATGAGGGAGCGAGCAAGGTCTTCTTCGATTTTCTTCCGGTTGGGCCGGGCGCCTTCGACGAGATGCCTGCGGAAATTGCTGCAGCCATCAGCAAGGAGCGTAATGGACTGCGCCAGGCCGAAGATCATCAGCGGCTTGTAGACGTTCATTTCCAGATAGCCGCCGGCTCCGGCGAAACCGGCAGCGACGTCGTTGGCCATGACCTGAACGGCGATCATGGTGAGCGCTTCGCACTGTGTGGGGTTGACCTTGCCGGGCATGATCGAGGAGCCGGGCTCGTTTTCGGGGATGAGGAGTTCGTAAAAACCGGCGCGGGGGCCGCAGGAGAGGAGGCGAATGTCGTTGGCGATTTTGTAAAGCGAGACCGCGAGGGTGCGCAGGGTGCCGGAGAACTGAACGAGGGCATCGTGCGCTCCCTGCACTGCGAATTTATTGGGAGCGGAGACGAAGGGGAGATGCGTGAGCCGCGCGATTTCCGCCGCCGCGGATTCGGCGAAGCCTGGAGCGGCGTTGATGCCGGTACCGACGGCGGTTCCGCCGAGAGCGAGCTCGTAGACGCCCTTCAGCGCTTCATCGATGCGAACGAGATTGTCGCTGAGCATGACCGCGTAGCCGGACCACTCCTGGCCGAGGGTGAGCGGCGTTGCGTCCTGCATATGGGTGCGGCCGATTTTGATGATGTCGTGCCACTCTTCGGATTTTTTCGCGATCGCATCGCGCAGCTGTGAGACGGCGGGGATGAGGCGCTGCCGCACGTTGACGGCGACGGCGATGTTCATTGCGGAGGGGAAGTTGTCGTTTGAGGACTGCGACATGTTGACGTGGTCGTTGGGATGGACCGGCGTTTTGCTGCCGAGCGGCGTGCCGGCGAACTGGCAGCAGCGGTTGGAGATGACCTCGTTGACGTTCATGTTGAACTGCGTGCCGCTGCCGGTCATCCAGACGTGGAGGGGAAACATGTCGGCATGCTGGCCGGCGAGGATCTCGTCGCAGGCGCGATCGATAAGGGAGAGGCGTTCCTGGTCGAGCCAGCCGGCGGCCTGGTTTGCATGAGCGGAAGCTTTTTTGAGGATGGCGTAGGCGGCGATCATTTCGCGCGGCATGAGCTCGACGCCGATGCTGAAGTGCTCGAGGGAGCGCTGGGTTTGCGCGCCCCAGAGTTTGCCGGCGGGGACGCGCACATCGCCGAGTGAATCTTTTTCGATGCGGAATTCGGTTTGGCTCATGAGGGGTCTGTCCTGCTCTGCGAATGGGATGCCGGGCGCAGAGATGGAATGTCCATGAAGATCATTGAACACCCTGGCGGAGCAAGCGGCGCGGCGATTTACCGCTGGCGTGGTGTCGCTGCTTTGCGAATTTCGTCCATGCGGGCTGGGCGGTGAGGTGGCAGCGAAATGCAGGTAGGGCCGACCGACCCGATACGAAGGGGGCGGTTTCTCCGATTCGAGCCAGAACCCTGCGAATGGGCGCAGCCCAAGCCGCGTCCATGGGGCGTTCGTCTTCTTTCAGGCCACCCCGGCGAAACTTCGTTTCGCCAGGACCCCGGCCTCCCACCCTCGCGCCCTGGCATTTCCTCGCTCGCGAGGAAACGCCACCGGGTTTTGAAGCTGAAGTGGGATTATTTTCGGAGCCTTTTGGCAGGACCGAACAGTTTGCGGGGAAAGTGCTTCTTCCGGCGAAAATCTTTTGTCAGCGGCTAAAGCCGGACAGATTCTGCAGCGCTCAGTGGCCCGACTGAAGCCGGTCTCTTGCAAAGCGCTGGTTCTTGCGCAAATTGTGAAGTGACATCGCGCCCTGACACGTTCATCGATCCGCCGATTCCGGGCCGGCTCCCACCGCGGTACACATTCAGCAGCAAGCCTCACACGGTTGGAGCACCCTAACCCGAAAGGTGCTCAGCGAATTTCGGGATTGAATCGCAGGACGTCAAGGGATCGATTTACAGGCCACCCCGGCGAAACGTTGTTTCGTCGGGACCCCGGCCTCCCACCCTCGTGCCCTGGCATTTCCTCGCTCGCGAGGACATGCCACCGGGTTTTGGGGTGGAGCCCCACTGCAGGAAGAAGCCTCAGCGGCTGAATCCGCGTATTTGTTGGGGTCGAAGGTGCGCGACATGACTGTCGCGCCTACCTCGTGGCGTTGCGCCTGCCTTGTGGAGTTGCGCGTGCCTTGTGGAGTTGCGCCTGCCTTGTGGAGTTGCGCGTGCCTCGTGGTGTTCCATGTTGCAAACACCGAGCTGAGGCGAAGCAGGTTCCTCGGCTCACCACCCCAAACTGAAATGCGTTTGGGGCCCCTTTCGCTCGGAATGACAATGTTATTTTTGTAGACGGTTTTTCGTGGGGGCTGGTGTTT
>DASZYN010000238.1:0-2745 GCA_035545435.1 Acidobacteriaceae bacterium
TCCCTTCCCGCTCCGATTGCGGCGTTGCCCTCTTTCACCGGAAAAGTTGCACCCATTTCGAACGACGAGCGCCGTGTGCGAATCGAGCGCGCGAAACAGCTAATGGCAGAAAACAAGCTTGATGCCATCGTGCTTGCGAACAACTCGACCAGCTCAATGTACTTCGCCAATATCGGCCTGAACGGCGGCGAGCGGCTGTGGGCGCTGGTGATTCCGGCCAAAGCAAAGCCCTTTGTTGTATGCCCGGCGTTTGAAAATGTGCGAGCGCACGAGTTGCTCGCTGCAGGACCATTCGGCACCGACGCCGATGTGCTGACGTGGCAGGAGGATGAGAGCCCGTTTGCCCTGACGGTGAAAGGACTGGCCGATCGCGGCATCGCGACGGGACGTGTGGGCCTGGATGAGGAGATGAAATTCGTCTTCTCGAACGGCCTGGCGCTCGCCGGGCCACACCTGACGTTTGTGATTGCAACGCCGGTCACTGCCGGGTGTCGCATGATCAAGGACGCGCACGAGATGGAGTGCCTGCGCACGGCAAGCGCCGCGACGCTGGCCGTCTACAAGGCGGTGTATCAATCGCTGCGTGAGGGCATGACGACGATCGATGTGCATGGTCTGATCGACGCGGCGTACAGGAAGACCGGACTGCGCGGCGAGGCGAGCCTGAACATCGGGACGTTTACTGCGTCGCCTCACGGGTCGCGGCAGGTGCAGACGATTCGCGAAGGCACGGTGCTGATGGTTGATGACGGATGCACCGTCGAAGGCTATCAATCGGACATCACGCGGACGTTTGTGCTGGGCAAGCCGACCGAGAAGATGAAGCAGGTATTCGATATCGTTCACCAGGCGCAGCAGGCGGCACTGAAGCAAGCCAGGCCGGGGGTGGAATTAGCCAGCGTAGATGCGGCTGCCCGGAAGGTAATCGTCGACGCGGGCTACGGCCCCGGCTTCAAATACTTCTCGCATCGCGTGGGACACGGGCTGGGCATGGACGGGCACGAGTGGCCTTATTTGGTGAAGAACGATATGTTCGGGTGGAATCTCGCTCCCCACATGCGGGCGGGGATGGTTTTCAGCGATGAGCCGGGAATCTACATTCCGGGCGAGTTCGGAATTCGGCTCGAGGATGACATGCATGTGACGGAAAGTGGCGCCGAGTTGCTGACGCCGGCCAGTCCTTCGCTGGAAGATCCATTCGGGAGCGCGTAGAGACGAAAATCTACCTCGTCGCGTAGTCCCACTCGCTCGCGCCTTGCTGTTTGAGGCTTGCAGCGTCTTCGGGCAAAATCCAGCGCTCGTGCACGAGGTTATCGACCGCTTTGTTGTAGCGGATGAGATAGTCCTCGCGGCTGGAGTAGCGCTCTTCGATGGAGGGGCGCGGGTCGCCGTCGGCTCTGCGCGCCGCGACGGTTTTCGCAAACGGAAACCAGGAGCCCAGGAAAGAGACCCGTTCGTCCGATGCGCCTGTGGCTGGGTCGCGCAGATTCCATCCTGTGTACGTAGCGAGCGGCACGGCGATCTCCGGCAGATGGATTCCAGCCCTGTCGGTGCCGTCAGCGTCGACCTGCGGAACGAGCACGGGAAATGGAGCACCAACGGTAGGGGGCTGAACCGTCAAAATCCGCGTCTGTCGCCAGTTGGGGCCGAAGTCGAGGTGGAATGCCTCGTTGTAATTGTTGGGCGGATGTACTCCACGAATTGCCGGAAATGCCAGCTTCTCGCGTGGCACGAGGGTACCGTCAGCAACATGCGGATAGCGGCTCGGAGGCGGTGCAACGCCATCGCGAACCCAGGCATTCATGTTGGTGATCATGGCTCGCCAGAACCAGCGGATTGGCAATGGGCTTTCAGGATTCTGGCTGGCAATTTCGCCGGTGCCGCGGGCCGGCGGCCAGGGTCCGGAAAAATGCTGGAGGCCGGTGAAGAAGTAGACGCGGACGTTGGGATGGATCGGCACATCCTGCTTGCCGTCGGCGGTCGTGGTCATCAGCGATGCGGCGCGACCCCAGTATTCGTAGGAAGTGTGCGAGAGAAAGATCTTCGGCATCGCGTGCTCGGCGTCGGTGCGATCGAGCAGCCCCTGGGCCGGAGCCTGCGGATGGGCAGGGTCCTGTTCCGGCTCGTCGGTAAAAGGAAAAATGTCGGTCGGCCAGAAGATGGACGACATCGGCTGGGAATCCCGCGATGGCTGGGCGAAGCGATAGTTAAAGCTGCCGCGGCCCCCGCCGCCCACGTGGGCAAGAATGCCGTCAAGAGACATCCGCCCGGATTCATCCTGATTGAAGCCTTCATAGAGAAAGTCGCGGAGGAACCGCCCACATTGCGAGATCCCGGCGGCATACGCGCGATCGACATGGGTAACTGCTGCGGTATCAAACTTGACCCAGGAGACGAAGTCGCGCACGGCGGCGAAGCCGAGCCCCGCGACTACCGGATCCTTCACCACATAGACGAGTTCGTAGATGCGGCCTGGCTGAAAGCCGTCGACCCCGTGGAATCCACCAAGATGGATACCGCCATTCTTTGCAGTCTGGGTCGGCGCAGTAAAGGACCAGGCGGAGCGCGGGATGGTCTGGCGCGGCCCGTCCGGAGTGTCACGGACGGTGAGGATGTTTCGCGAGTCGTCGGGATTCGCAACCGGATATTCCGTGCCGCCGACTCGGCCCACGATGATGTGGCCCAGCGGCCAGTCGGTGGTTTTCACGACAGGGGTGAAGTCATCTCGCAGAAGACCGGTAATCG